>CAYRAC010000117.1:0-9143 GCA_964422045.1 uncultured Steroidobacteraceae bacterium | reverse complement strand
AGCGGCGAGTTGCAGGCCAAGGTCGCCGAGGACGTGTGGCGGCGGCGCGAGTCCCCGACGCTCGATCACGCGCGCAATGAATACGGCTGTGGGCGCGAATTATTCGCCAGCCTGCGCCGCAACGCCGGCGGTGCAGAGGCCGGTGCGCTTTCCCTGTTGTGAACTTTCCCACATCGTAAGGATCGCCCGTGAACATCCGTGAAATTGTGGCAATGGCGCCGGTCATACCGGTGCTCACCGTGACCAATCTCGACCACGCCGTGCCGTTGGCGCGCGCCTTGGCCGGCGGTGGCTTGCGCGTGCTCGAGATCACGCTGCGCACACCCGTGGCGCTCGCCGCCGTCGAGGCGATGCGCAAGGCCGTGCCCGACGCCATCGTCGGCGTCGGCACGCTCACGCGTGCGGTGGATTTTGCGGCCGCCGATCGCGTGGGTGCGCAGTTCGGCGTGACGCCGGGCCTGACGCCGGAGCTCGCAGCGGCCTCGCGCGGCGCACGCTTTCCGTTGCTGCCGGGGGTGATGACGCCGACCGAACTGATCACGGCGCGCACCGCGGGGTTCAACGTCTTGAAATTGTTTCCGGCACAGCAGGCCGGCGGGTTGGCCATGTTGCAGGCGCTCGGCGCGCCGTTTCCCGACGTCTTGTTCTGTCCAACCGGTGGCATCACGCGGGCGACCGCCGCGGATTATTTGGCGCTGCCGAACGTCGTTTGCGTCGGTGGTTCGTGGGTGGCGCCGAAACAGATGCTGGAGGCCGGCGATTGGAGCGGCATCGAAGCCTTGGCGCGCGATGCGGCCGGCTTACGCAAGGCATGAAAGATCTAACCGACGGTCCGATCGCGAGAAATATCGTGCAGATGGCGCTGCCGATCGCGGCCGGCATGTTCTTTCAGACGCTCTACTTCCTCATCGATCTTTACTTCGTCTCCGGATTGGGAGACGCGGCCATCGCCGGCGTAGGAGCCGCGGGCAACGTCATGTTCATCGTGTTTGCGCTCACTCAGGTGCTCGGCGTCGGCACCGTGGCGCTGATTTCGCATGCGGTGGGGCGCAAGGACCAGGCGGATGCGACCTTGGTCTTCAATCAAAGCCTGGTGTTGTCCGCGAGTTGCGCGCTGCTGAGCCTGGTACTCGGCTACGCGTTCGGCCCCGCCTATATGCGCACCTTGGGTTCGGATGTGGCGACCGCCGCAGCCGGAACCCGCTACTTGTATTGGTTCCTGCCGAGCCTCGGTTTGCAATTCGCGCTGGTGGTGATGGGTTCGGCGCTGCGCGGCACGGGCATCGTGCAACCCACGATGATCGTCCAGGTGCTGACGGTGATTCTGAATGCGCTATTGGCTCCGGTGTTGATCGCAGGGTGGGGCACCGGCCATCCGATGGGCGTCGCCGGGGCAGGCCTTGCAAGTTCGCTGTCGGTCGGCGTCGGTGTCGGGTTGCTCGGCCTGTACTTCCACAAGCTGGAAAAATACGTGGCATTCGATTCCGGCGCGTGGCGTCCGCAGTTTGCCACGTGGAATCGGCTGTTGCGCATCGGATTGCCCGCGGGCGGAGAGTTTGCGCTCATGTTCATCTACATGGCGGTGATCTATTGGATCATCCGCCGCTTCGGCGCCGACGCCCAGGCCGGCTTCGGCATCGGCCAGCGTCTGACTCAAAGCATGTTTCTGCCGGCGATGGCCGTCGCGTTCGCGTCGGCGCCGATTGTTGGCCAGAACTTCGGCGCGAAGAAATTTGAGCGTGTGCGCGAGACGTTTACCCTGGCCACGCTGATCGGCGGGTGCATCATGGTGCTGCTCACCTTGTTTTGCCAGTGGGGCTCGGCGTGGGCCATCCATTGGTTTACCAGCGACGCGACGGCGCGCGCCGTCGGTGGACAGTTTCTGCAGGTGATCTCATGGAACTTCCTGGCGACGGGAATCGTATTTACCTGTTCGGCGGTGTTCCAAGGTCTCGGGCATACGCTGCCGGCAGTACTCAGTTCGGCGAGCCGTATCGTAAGCTTCGTCGTGCCGGCGCTGTGGCTCGCCTCACAGCCGCATTTTCAATTACTCCACCTCTGGTATGTCTCCATCGGCAGCGCGACGCTGCAAGCGTGCGTCAGTCTCTGGCTGATCCGCAGCGAATTTCGACGGCGTCTACCCGCGGTATCGGCGTCGCCGGCTTGACTCGCGCGTGGCCCTCGCCGGCGCTCAAGGTGCAGTAGCGCGTCCGACGTGTCGTGTCTTGAGTTCCGCGACGACTTGCGACAGCGACAGACCCTTCACCTTGAGCAGCAGCAGGGCGTGGAACAGAAGATCCGCCGCCTCGCCGATGATCTCCTGATCGGATTGCGCGATGCCCGCCAACGCCAGTTCCAGCCCTTCTTCGCCGACCTTCTGGGCGATCCGCCGCGTCCCCTCGGCCAAGAGTCTGCTGGTATAGCTACCCTCGGGACGGGTCGCGATGCGTTGTGCAATGACTTGCTCGAGCTCGCCGAGGAAAGCCAACGGCTGTGCGCGCGATTGCGGCGGATCCACGCCCCAACACGTGGGCGTTCCCAGGTGACAGGCCGGGCCGGCCGGTTCGGCCGACACCAACAGTGCATCGCCGTCGCAATCGGCCGCTATCGCAATCACCTGCAGATAGTTTCCGGAGCTCTCTCCCTTGGTCCAAAGGCGTCCTTTGCTGCGGCTCCAAAAGGTGACCCGGCCGCTCGATTCGCTCGCCGCGAGCGCGGCTCGATTCATATAACCCAACATCAGCACCGCGCCGTTGCGGGCGTCTTGGACGATCGCCGGCAGCAGGCCGCCGCCCTTGTCCCAGTCGAGATTTTTCGGGTTCATGCGCGAACCTCGATGCCCGCTGCGCGCAATTCAAGCTTCAAGCTTGGAATTCCGATCTCGCCGGAGTGGAACACGCTCGCGGCCAGGGCGGCGTCGACATGCGCCGCCTGGAAAACTTCGGCGAAATGCGCGACCGCGCCGGCCCCGCCGGACGCGACCAGCGGCACGTCGCACACTTCGCGGACCGCACGCAGTTGCGCGATGTCGAAACCGCGGCGCACTCCGTCACTCGACATGCAGTTGAGCACGATTTCACCGGCGCCGCGCCGCTGCGCCTCGATCACCCAGTCGATGGTGGCGCGCGAGGTATCGCGCGTGCGCCCGACGTCGCCGGTGAACTGCTGCACGCGATAGCCCTGATCGACGCTCAGGCTGTCAACGCCTACGACCACGCACTGCGCGCCGAAGCGACGGCTCAACTCGTCGATCAACTCGGGACGCTCCAACGCCGGCGAGTTGACCGAGATTTTCTCGGCGCCCGACGCCAGCACCGCTTCGGCTTGGGCGACGCTGCGAATTCCGCCGGCCACGCAGAATGGAATATCGAGGGTGCGCGCGACTCGCGCGACCCAGGAGTGATCGACCGAGCGGCCTTCGGGGCTCGCAGAGATGTCATAGAAAACCAATTCATCGGCGCCCGCGTCGCGATAGCGGGCCGCGAGTTCCAAAATGTCGCCGACGATCCGATGATTGCGGAATTGCACGCCCTTGACCACCTGCCCATCGCGGACATCCAGGCACGGGATTATGCGTTTGGCAAGAATGGCTGCAATTCCTCAGCCGCAATGAGTCCCTCGAGAAGTGCCTTGCCGCTGACCGCAGCGGCGGCACCGGCTGCAGCCAATGCACGCAGATCGTGGGCGTCGCGCACGCCGCCCGACGCCTGCCATTGGATCAGGGGGTGGCGCTGCGCGGCCTCGCGGTACAGGTCGATATTCGGTCCGCTCAGGGCGCCGTCGCGGCTCACATCGGTACACAGGACATGCGTCAGCGGCGAGCCCGCGAATTGTTCCAGCGCGCCCCACAGCGTGAGCTGTGACTGGCGTTGCCATCCATGGGTCGTGACGCGCGGAATGCCGCCGCCGTCGAGCCGCACATCGAATGCCAGCGTGATGCGCTCCGGGCCGAAGTGATCGAGCCACGCGCGCACCTGGTCCACATGAGTGACGGCGGCGCTGCCGATCGCCACCCGCGCGACACCGAGATCCAGAGTCTGAGTCACGGCAGCGGTATTGCGCAGTCCGCCGCCGACTTGCAGCTTGACCGATTGCGCTGCCGCCAGCTGCGAGATGAGCGCGCGATTGTCGAGGCTGCCCGTCTTGGCGCCGTCAAGGTCGACGATATGCAGCCAAGCTGCTCCGAGATCCCGGTATTTCGCGAGCAGGGCCTGCGGCGTCAGCTCGTAGCGCGTCTCGTGCGCGAAATCTCCGTGCAGCAGGCGCACGCAGGCGCCGGCCTTGAGATCGATCGACGGGATGAGCTGCATGCTCAATGGATGGCCAAGAAATTCTTGAGCAGCCGCGCGCCGACCGCGGCGGAGCGTTCGGGGTGAAACTGCGCGCCGTAGAAGTTGCGCCACTGGACGCAGGCGCTGAAGGCGGCGCCGTAGCGCGTGCTGGCGACCGTGGCGGACGTCATCTCGAGTGCGTAGCTGTGCACGAAATAGGCGTAATCGCCGTCAGCGAGACCTGCCAGCAGTTCGCAGGGCCGGCGAATGTCCAGAGTGTTCCAACCCATGTGCGGCACCGGACGATCTCGCGCCGCCGCGATACGCGCGGCACGGCCGGGAATGATCCCGAGGCACGCCGTGTCGCCTTCCTCCGAGGCTTGATACAACAATTGCATACCCAAACAGATCCCCAGTACCGGCTGCTGCAGCATGGGGATGAGCCGGTCCAGGCCGCTCTGACGCAGTCGCGACATGGCATCCGCGGCGGCACCGACGCCGGGCAGAATGACATGGGTCGCGGCGCCGATTTCCGCGGCGTCGGCCGACACCGACGCCGCGGCATCGAGGCGCTGCAGCGCAAATTGCAAGGAAGCGATGTTCGCGCCGCCATTGGCGACAATCACGATCTGCCGCCGGCTCACAGGCTCCCCTTGGTGCTTGGCAACTCGCGGCCGTCGCGCCGGATCGCCTGCCGCAGGGTCCGGCCGACGCCCTTGAAGCAGGACTCGATCATGTGGTGCGAGTTCTCGCCGCGCACGCTGATGTGCAGCGCGGCGCCGAGCGCTTCCGCAAGCGAACGGAAGAAGTGCGGCACCAATTCGGTCGGCAATTCGCCGACGCGCTCGCGATCGAAACGCCCTTGCCAGACGAAATACGCACGGCCGGAAATGTCGAGCGCTATCTGCGCTTCGGCCTCGTCCATGGCCAATAGGAAACCGTAGCGCGCAATGCCGTGCTTGTCGCCGAGCGCGCTGCGCAATGCCCCGCCAAGGGCCAATGCGCAATCCTCGACGGTGTGATGTTCGTCGATGTGCAGATCGCCGTTGCAGCGCAGCTCGAGTGCAAAGCCGCCATGCTTGGCTATCTGCTCGAGCATGTGATCGAAAAAACCCAAGCCCGTGGCGATCGAGGTCGGACCTTCGCGCGACAAGTCTACGGATACCTCGATGTCGGTTTCCTTGGTCTTGCGATGCAGGCGGGCGCTGCGCGCTTGCTCGAGGATGCGCCGCGCTATGGCGGGCCATGCTTCCTCGGCAGTGCCGTCGATGCGAATCCGCAATCCCTGCACGCCGATATTGGCCGCGAACTCCATATCCGTGTCGCGATCGCCGATCATGAAGCTACGCGCCTTATCGATCGTCTGCGCCGCAAGGAAGTCTTGCACCATGCCGGTCTTCGGTTTACGGCAAGCGCAATCCTCGCGCTTGAAATGCGGACAGACGAATATCGCCTCGAAGCCGATGCCTTGAGAAGCGAACAGGTCCAGGATGAAGCGGTGCGCGCGCGCGAATTTTTCCTGCGGAAAGGCGGCGGTTCCGAGTCCATCTTGATTGGTGACCATGACGAAGGCGAAGCCCGCGGCTTGCAGGTCGAGCAGCGCCGGCACGGCGCCGGGCATGAGGCGAATTTTCTCCAGGCTGTCTATTTGCTCGTCGGCCGTCTCTTCGTTCAAGGTGCCGTCGCGATCAATAAACAAAATTCGTCGGCCGCTCATTTCAACCCCACGCAACGCAGCAGTGCGTCATTGTGCGCCCGACTGCCGACCGACACGCGCAGCGAGCGCGGCAGCGCCGGATTGGCGCGCAGGTCGCGAACGATCAAGCCGCCGGCGAGCGCGTTGCCCATGAAGCGCTCGGCATCGCGGCAATCGATGAGCAGGAAGTTGGCGTCGCTCGGCCAGACCCGCTCCACCAGGGGCGAAGCGGCGAGGCCGCGCGCCAAGTAGTCGCGCTCGGCGAGCAATCCCGCGATGCGTGCCTGCGCGGCGCCAAGCTCAGCCGGGTCCAAGGCGCGCAACGCCGCCTCGACCGTCGGCAACGACAGCGAGTAGGGCGGAGCGATGCGTCGCGCCAGCTCGATGAGCGCCGCATTCGCCAGCAGCGCACCGATTCTGGCGCCCGCCAATGCATGCGCCTTGGATAGAGTGCGCAAAATCGCCAGGGTCGAGAATCGGTTCAGCCAGCGCGTTGCACTCGCGGCGTGCGACCACTCGAGGTACGCCTCGTCGATCACGACGATGGCTTTGCCGTCGAGCGCCTGACAAACCTCTTCGATGGCGGCCGTCGCCAGCAGGTTCGAGGTCGGATTGTTCGGCGAGCACAGATACACGAGCTTGATATTGGGATGCCAGGCGGCCAACAGCCGTTGCGGGTCGAGCGCCCAGCCGCGCTCGCGGTCGAGCGGGATTTCGACCACCCCGGCGCCCTGAATGCGCGCGGCAACTTGATACATGCCGAACGTCGGCGTGGGTTGCAAAATGGCGTCGATGCCCGGCCGCAGATAGATGCGTGACAACAGGTCGATCGCTTCATCGCTGCCGTGCGTCGCGAGCAGATTCGCGGCGGGAACGCCGTACAGCGCGGCCAGCCGTTCGACCAAGGCATGCGGCTGCGGCTCCGGATAGCGATTCAGACCGCCCGCCGTCGTGTCTCCGGCCGGCCGCCAAGGCACTTCGTTTGCGTGCAGACGCGTCAGCGACGGCAGCCATGCGGCGTGCGCATAGGGTTTGAGAGTAACGATTTCGCTGCGCGCCAGCGCGACCGCGGCGTTCATGCCGGGGCTCCGGCAAGCGCGGCGAGGCGAATCGCGACTGCCGCCGCATGCGCGTCCAGGCCCTCGAGATTGGCCAGCACTTGCGCGGTGGATCCTAAGTCCGCGAGCC
This sequence comes from uncultured Steroidobacteraceae bacterium, assembly GCA_964422045.1. Lineage (GTDB taxonomy): Bacteria > Pseudomonadota > Gammaproteobacteria > Steroidobacterales > Steroidobacteraceae > Bog-1198. Next base: position 1,988 of record CAYRAC010000117.1, on the reverse strand, counting down.
CGGCGGGCGTCAACTCCTGGACCGTGATACGTTTTTGAAAATCCTCCAGCGACAGACCGCTGTAGGCTCTGGCAAATCCGTAGGTCGGCAACGTGTGGTTGGGCCCGCTGCAGTAGTCGCCCATGGATTCCGGCGACCAATGCCCCAAGAACACCGCGCCGGCGGCGCTGACTCGATCCAGCCAGGCGCGCGGGTTGCGCAGCTCGAGCAACAAGTGCTCGGGAGCGTACTCGTTGGCAATCTCGAACGCAGTGTCGAGGCAGTCGACGTTGCACAGCCGCATGTGCTCGATGGAGCGCGACAGGATCGCCGCGCGCGACAGCAGCGGCGCCTGGCGCGCCACTTGACGCGCCACCTCCTCGGCCAATGCCGGAGCATCCGTGACCAGCAGCGATTGCGCATCGGGACCGTGCTCTGCCTGCGCCAGCAGATCGGCAGCCACGAAGTCGGCGCGGGCGCTGTCATCCGCAACCACCATCACTTCGGTCGGGCCGGCCGGAAGGTCCGCCGCGGCGCCCGCAGCGTCCTGCGCCACCAGCATTTTTGCTGCCGTGACGTACGCATTGCCGGGGCCGAATATCTTGTCGCACTTCGGAATGCTGGCGGTGCCGTAAGCCATTGCGGCGATCGCCTGTGCGCCGCCCACTTTGAAGACCAGATCGATGCCTGCCATGCGCGCCGCCGTCAGCACGCCGGGATCCGCGGCACCCTGGCTGTTCGGCGGCGTGCACATGATGCGCAGGCGGCAGCCGGCGATGGTTGCGGGGACCGCCAGCATGACGGCGGTCGAAGGCAGCGGAGCCGAGCCTGCGGGGACATACAGACCGACCGCGCGCAGCGCAACGCTGCGCCGCTCGCAAACGACTCCGGGCGCCGTTTCGACGCGCAACGCCGGCGCGCCTTGCTCGGCATGAAAGCGCCGCACGTTGGCAATCGCCCGGGCGAGCGCCGTCGTCTGCTCAGCGCTCAAGGTGCGCTCCGCGGCCGTGAATTCCTGCGGCGTCACGCGCATCGAGTCCAAGCGCACGTGATCGAATCTCTCGGTGAGCGCCAATACGGCCGCGTCGCCGTCGCGGCGCACCGCTTCGATGCTAGCGCGCGCCGCCGCGTGAATTGCCGCCGCATCGCGTTGCGCCGGGCGCGCCAATGCGTCGCGGCGTTGTGCCGCGGATAGGGAATTCCAATCGAGAATGCGCATGCTGCCGTGACCTACGCGAGCATCTTCTCGACCGGAAGCACCAGCACCGAGGTTGCACCCGCGCCCTTGAGTTCTTCGAGCGTTTCCCAAAACACGTTCTCGCGGCAGACGGCGTGCACGGCCACGCGGTCACCGCGCCCTTCGAGCGGAATCACCGTCGGTGCCTCGCTGCCCGGCAGAAGCTTGGCGATGGCCGGCAGCGCGCTGCGCGGTGCATGCAGCATGATGTATTTGCTGCCTTTGACTTGCTCGACGCCGTCGATGCGCATCAACAGGCGCCGCGCCCACTCCTGCTTTTGCGGCGCGATCGGCACCGGAGTGCGGATCAGCACCGCCTGGCTTTCGAGCACGATGTGTGCCTGGCGCAGATGGTTGGCCGCGAGCGTCGAGCCGGTCGACACCAGATCGCAAATGAGGTCGGCGCGGCCCAGCCGCGGTGCGATCTCCACGGATCCGGAAAGAACCACCACCTCCGCGGCGATGCCGTGGTCCGCGAGGAAACGCCCCAGAATGTGCGGATAGGTCGTCGCGATGCGCTTGCCCTGCAGCGATCGCGGATCGCAGTAATCGAATCCGTCGGGCACGGCGATACACAGCTTGCAGCGGCCGAAATCGAGGAGCTGCACCGTTTCGAACAATGGCGCGATGCTGCGCGCAGCGAACGCGAGCCGCTTCTCCTGCACGACATTGAGCCCGACCAGACCCAAGTCGCACACATCTTCCTGCACCAGGTCGGGAATGTCGTCGTCGCGCACGAACAGCACGTCGAGCGGCATGTTCTCGCCGTAGC
>CAYRAC010000116.1:1459-9151 GCA_964422045.1 uncultured Steroidobacteraceae bacterium | reverse complement strand
ATGATCTGGTGTTGTGCCTGTTTTCCGGCGGCGGCTCGGCACTGCTGCCGCTGCCAGCGTCGGGACTTACCTTGGAGCACAAGCAAAGCGTGAATCGCGCGCTGCTCGCCTGCGGCGCTACCATCAGCGAGATGAACTGCGTGCGGCGGCATTTGTCGGCAATCAAGGGGGGGCGGCTCGCCGCTGCCTGCCATCCGGCGCGCGTGGTTACGCTGCTCATCTCGGACGTGCCCGGCGACCGCCCGGTCGACATCGCCTCCGGCCCGACGGTGGCGGATCCTTCGACGTGTGCCGACGCACTCGCGATCGTGCGCCGCTACGGCATCGAGGTGCCGGCGCCGGTGCGGGAGGTACTGGAAAGCGGCCGCGGCGAATCGATAAAGCCCGGCGATCCGCGATTGGCGCGTTGCACCGCGAGCATCATCGCGGCACCGCAGATGGCGCTCGAGGCGGCTGCACGCGTAGCGCAGGCCGCGGGCCTTGCCCCGTATGTGCTGGGGGACGCGATTGAAGGCGAGGCGAGCGATGTGGGCAAGGTATTTGCCGCAATCGCGCTGCAGGTCGCGAACCGCGGTCAACCCGTCGCGGCGCCATGCGTGCTGCTGTCGGGCGGCGAAACCACCGTCACCGTGCACGGCAGCGGACGCGGCGGTCGCAACGTGGAGTTTTTGTTGTCGCTCGCGATCGCGCTCGACGGCCACGCGGGCATCTACGCGCTCGCCGGAGATACGGATGGTGTCGACGGCCAGGAGGAGATCGCGGGAGCCTGCATCGCGCCCGACTCGCTGGCGCGCGCTTGGTCGCTCGGCCTGCGGCCGCGCGACATGCTCGCCAATAATGACGGCCATGGATTTTTCGGCGCGCTCGGCGACTCGGTCGTCACCGGACCGACGTTGACCAACGTCAATGATTTTCGCGCCATTCTCATCGAGAAAGTCTAGCGGGACGGCTCACGCCGGCCCGACTTCGGCCGTGAAATCCGTCTCGATCTCGGCCTTCTCGGTCGCCGACCGCTCGTAGGTGCCGATCAAACATCCGACCCCGACGCTGCGCCCGAGCACCGTTTCCAAGAATTCACCGCGTCCGGGAGCCGACGAGAAGGGCACTCCCGGGCCAAGTGCGAATACTTGGAATACATAACGATGTTCGCCGTGACCCGGCGGCGGGTCGGGCGGCAACCAGGCCTGCCTGAGAAAGGAATTGCGCCCGGTGTCGAGACCCGCTCCGGCATGGTGCGGGCTGTTCAAGGCGCCTTCCTCCAACGACACGGCGTCCGCGGCCAATTCGACCACGATCATATGCACCAGCGGGTGCGGCGTCGGCGAATCCGCATCTTCGACGATCACCGCGAACGACTCGGTGCCGGCCGGCACGTCGTCCCACGCAAGGGGCGGGGAAATACCGGCACCGTCCGCCGTATATTTGCTTGGCAATCGGGCATTGAACGCAAAGGCCCGGCTGCTGACCGCCAGGCGCGCGGTGGCGCGCCTCGCGTGTAGATGGTTGTAGACCACGTCATCCATTCCGGCGCGCTGGTTGATGAGCGCGTGACCCAAGGCTTGCGGCAGCTTTTCCAGCATGGCGTCCTCCGATCGCCCTACCCGGCGTCGCCGCCCGGTTCCTGCACTGGCTGCTGGTCGCCCTCGCTCAGCCGGCGCAGCGCCTCGCGAGGCAGCTCCTCGAGCGAGGTCTCGCCGAATCTCACCTGCTCGATCAATTTCTCCCGCATCTGGGGTGTCCAGAAGCTTCTGAGGTGATTTGCGATACCGGCAATCGCGGCTTCGCGGCCGCCTTGCCCGCTGAAAAAATGAGCGATGTCATTCGCCATTTTTTCGAGGTGGCGTACGGTGCTGTCCGCGTGCATGAATTCTCCGAACTCCTCCACTTTGGAGAGCGATGATGCACCCTTGCTTTTGATCGCAAAGTGTACGAATTACCCATCCCGGTGTAGGCGCTGTACGACAGCGGCGCATCCACCGGCACGTGCGGGCGCCGGCCGTAGGTCAATCCCAGGTGGACGCGCCCGCCTGCGCCCGTTCCAGTGCTTCGAAAACCCTGCGCATGCCGTTGACACGCGCCACGTAGTCGCGGGCATCATGATCGCCGCAGCGTTCACCCTCCGTCAAGCGCAGCCCGCGCCGCACATAGGCATCGCCTGCTCCGGCGCCGCAGAGGTGGATGACCGCCGCCAACTCCAGTTTTCGCTCCGGCAGGACGGAACTCACGTGATGGCGCTGCAGAGCGCCGCTCACGCTGCGATCGAGATAGGCGGACGTGAGTTCGACGGAATGCGAGGGAATCACGCGCGTATAGAGGCTATTGAACCAGCACGAATGCCAATCGTTCCACGCGCCATCCTCAACGACGCTGTGATCGCGAATGCAGTAGTGCCGTGCCTCGGCAAAGGTGCCGTCGGTAATCTGGTACATCCCGACCGAGCTCGATGCGGGCCGGTACACATCGAAGGGTTTGGGATTGAACGACCAGCGCCAGTAGGTGCGGATGATGGGATTTCCCGAACCCTCGATCTGCGCGAGCGCCGCGAGCAATTCCGGCGAGATCGTCGCGGTCGAGAATTTCTGGAACAGCGGCGCGTATTCGCGCCAGGTCGCGGCGGGCGTCTTGTTGAGCGTACCGCTCACCGGAAAAAACAGCTCCGATGGCTTGCGCACGACCTGGTACAGCCCATTCAGGGTAAACCACAGGGCAACGGCCAAGGCGATGGCACTCACGGCCTGCACGGCCAGGGGAGCCCGCCTGAGGGCGCGCAGCGCGCGGCGCTGCCGCGCCTTGGACAGAAACTTGGGCGTGCGCCAGCGGCGCCGAGATCGTTTGCGCAAGCCTCACTCACCTCTCCCTATTCGAGCCGCTCCACATTGCGCAGGCTAGGGAAGCCGCGCGCGCAAACATACAACACGATCGGGCGGTGTGCCGCAAGCGAGGCATCGGTCGCCACGGTTCAGTTCGAGTCTGCGTAGAGCTTGATCAACTCGGTGAGGAAATCGCGGCCGACGAAAATGGCGCGCACCGCGCGGCGCTCGTTGAGCCCGTGTGCGCCGTTGCCATCGGGATCGCCCCAAATACCCGGTACGCCGTACACCGGAATGCCAATCGCCTCGAGGAAGATTCCGTCGGTTGCACCGGTCGACATCGCGGGAATCAACGGCACGCCGGGGAAGTATTTCGCCACCAATTTCTCGGCCGGCCCGATGACCTTCGGATCGAGCGGCGGCGGCATCGCGAGCGGTCGCACCGGCGGCACCAACGTCACCTTGACTCCCGGATCGCCGATCAACGCCACCAGCGCGGCCTGCGTCTCTTGCACCGTCTCGCCGGGAAAAATGCGGCAATTCACGTTGGCGGCGGCGCGTTGCGGCAATGCGTTATTGGCATGCCCGCCCTCCAGCAGGGTCGCAACGCAGGTGGTGCGCAGCATGCTGTGGTAGCCGCGATCCGTGGAAACGATGGCTGCGGCGGCCGCATCGCCCGGGTCGTGTGCAAGCGCCAGCATCGCGCGGCCGAGGTCATCGCCGCGTGCCGCGCCCGCCCTGGCGAAAAAGGCGCGCGTGGTGGCGGTGAATTTCACCGGGAATTCGTGATCGCGCAGCTTCGACAGCGCATCGGTGAGTTCGTAAATTGCGTTGTCGCGGATGGGAATCGAACTATGACCGCCCGCATTGACGGTCTCGAGTCGGTAGTTTTGCACGGCCTTCTCGCCGACCTGGATCGACTGCACCAACAGCTTGCCGTGACCATCGGTGCGCCCGCCGCCGCCCTCGTTGAGCGCGAACTGCGCAGCGATCAGCGCGGGCCGATTCCTGGCCAACCAGTCAGCGCCATTGAACGCGAACGTCGTCTCCTCGCCGCAGGTCAACGCCATTTTGATCGTGCGCTTCGGCCGATATCCGCTCTGCTTGAAACGCGCCAACGCATCGACCCAAATCGCGTCCAGCCCCTTCATGTCGGCGGTTCCACGGCCATAGAAGTAGCCGTTTTCCTCGATGAAGGTGAACGGGTCACGAGTCCAGTCCTCGCGCTTCGCCTCGACCACATCGAGATGGCCGAGCAGCAGAATGGGCTGCAGTGTTTTCGAAACTCCGGAGAGAATTGCGACGACCCCGCCCTCCCGCGGGTGTTCGGGCACGGAAAATGCCGTGATATCCGCGTCGGCAAAGCCCGCGGCCTTGAGGTGCGCCGCCACCCGCTCCGCCGCGAGCGTACAGCTCCCCGCCGACAGCGTCGTGTTGGTCTCGACCAGTTCCTTATAGAGCGCGAGGTAGGCGACCTGGTCCGCTCGCAACGGCGGCTGCGGCGCTTCCTGCGCGAGCAGCGCGCTGTGCAGTCCGATCGCCAGGCTGAAAGCGGTGAATAATTGCAAACGCATTACACAATCCCCATCGTTGGTGCAGATTACGCGCGGCCGCGTCGCAGTACTTCGACGATCGAACAGGGCCGATGCCGGCTGTCGAGCTGCAAATTGATCAATTTGTCCCAGCCTTCGCGGCACGCGCCTTCGGACCCGGGCAACACATAAATGGCCGTGCGTCCGGCGATGCCGGCACAGGCGCGCGACTGCATGGTGGAGACGCCCACGGACTCGTAAGAAAGCAGATGCCAGAGCACGGCGAATCCTTCGAGCTGCAGATCAAACAGTTCGCCGAGCACCTCGGGCGCCACGTCGCGCTCGGTGAGACCCGTGCCGCCGCTCGTGATGATCACATCGACCTGCGCATCGGCTATCCATGCTTGCGCCTGGCGGCGAATCACGGCCGCCTCGTGCCGCACCAGGGCACGGGCGCGTAGCTGGTGACCCGCGGCGCCGATGCGCTCGGCCAACAGATCACCCGCCGTGTCGTTGCCGGCGTCCCGCGAATCCGAGATCGTGAGTACGGCGATGCCCAACGCGCAGAATGGGCGCTCGGCATCGATTCTACCCCCCGGCATAAGCCGCACTCCTGGCGCCGTCAGCCGAGCTTGCTGCGCACAATTTTATACACCGCCTCGGTCTCGGCTGCGCAGAATTCCAGGAGGGTCGCGAGTTCCGCGCTGGCGCGCTCGGCGAACTCGCGATCCTTGAGCGCGGGTGTATTGATGTAGACGTTGAGCGCCGCGCTGCGCAGCCCCGTGAATCCGGCCAATACGCCGACGCCGCCGTCGCTGATGACGTTCAGATAGCCCTGTTCGCTGGCACGCCGGGCGAGCGCGATCACTTCGGCGCAGGCGCGTGCGCAGTCGAGCGGAGTCTCGGTGGCGCGACGCAGGCCCGCCTGGATCGCGGCGGCGCGCCGTGCTTTCTCCTCATCGGTTGCCTTCGGCAGCTTGTACGCGGCCATGATGCTGTCGAAGGCGGCGATATCTTCGGCCACCATCGCCGTCAGCCGGCGCCGCACTCTCTCGGACTCGGCGAGCACCGCCCGCATCTCCGCCTCGACGCCTTCGTAGCCTTTCTTGCCGAGGGTGACGTTGCACACCATGGAGACGAGCGCAGCACCCATGGCGCCCGAGATCGCCGCGGCACTGCCGCCGCCCGGCGTCGGCTTGCCGCTCGCGAGTTCTTCGAGAAATGTTTCCACCGAGTCTTGGGTGATCATTGCTTTTGACCCACCATCGTCTTGGCGATGGCATAGATTTCTTCCGCATCGAGCAACAAATCGCTCTGCCCGAACAGGCGTTGCACACACGCGCGGTGCAGTGCCAATTTGAGCGCGCCGAAGCCGAGCGAGCCGAACACTATCTTACCGTGCTTGGTCGCGCCGCGATCGTTTTGGCCGACGCCCTCGATGCCGGCCGGCGGCGACGCATTGGCATCGGCCAATAGCTCGAGCGTGGGGCTGTTCTGCCACTGCCTCTCGTCGAGCAAGGTGATGCCGGCCGCGCCCGTCGCGAGCACGATGTGCGCACCTTCGATGGCCGCGCCGCGCTCGACCTGGGTGGGCGCTTCGACGGCGTTGATCACGAACCCAAAGCGTGTGTGGATCGAATCGCAGGCCGCTTGCACGACTTCGCGCTTGCGGCCGGTGATCGCGACGACTGCGCCCTCGCGGGCGAGCAGTACGGCTGCCCGTTGACCGACCGGACCCGAGCCCCCGAGCACGACGGCGCGCTTGCCGGCGAGGGAGCGGCCATGGCCAAGCCAAGCCACCGCGGCGGCCGCCGTGGTGTTCGACCCATTGCAGTCGAACATCACGGAGACGCGAAACTTGCCGAAGAATTTCTGGCGGATCGCCGCGAGCATGGCTTCGCCGGCCGCCATGTTGCCGCCGCCGATGAAGAGCGCGGTGTTTTTCTTGCTCTCCATGCCGCGGGTGAAGATCGCTCCCTCGACCAAGCCACCGACATTGGCGGCGCTGACGCCGCCGTAGGCGCAAACGTGATCAGCCCCGCCGTCGTAGCCGACGACGTTGTCGAAAACCGAGGGGAGGGGGTCCGTATCGAACTGGTAGAGGAGTTTCTTCATGTGGGCGCTGATGATAGTGAGGGCCCGCGCCCAAGTCACGCGCCGCTGTCAGGTGACGAGATGTTGCGGTTTGCCCGCTGCCCACAGTTCGATGTTGTCGATCAATTGATCGGCGAGGAACTGCATGGCGCCATCCGAAGCCCAGGCGATATGCGGCGTCAGGATGAAGTTTGGACGCCGCACATCGAGCAACGGATGGCCGTTCTTGGGAGGCTCGACGGTCAACACATCGAAGCCGGCGCCGGCAATCAGTCCCTCATCCAGTGCCTGGATCAGCGCCGCTTCATCCACCAGGCCGCCGCGGGCCGTGTTGATGAGCAGCGCATTGCGCTGCATTTTTCGAAACGCATGAATGTCGATCAGATTGCGCGTCGCCGGCAGCAGCGGGCAATGCAGCGAGATGACATCGGATCGCGCCAGCACCTCATCATGTGGCGTAAAGCTCACGTCGGGCATCTTGGGCGGCGCATGGTCGGCGAACAGAACCTGCATGCCGAAGGCCCGGCCGATTGCAGCCGTGCTCTGCCCGATGGCGCCCTCGCCGATGATGCCGAGCGTGGCGCCGTGCAAATCGCCGATGTCATGCGTAAAGAAGCAAAATTGGTCGGACTGGTTCCAGACGCCATTCTCGACGTCGCGCCGATAGGCGAGCAGATTGCGCCGCAGCGCCAGAATCATCGCAAACGCGTGCTCCGGCACGGTATGCACGGCATAGTTGCGGATGTTGGCGACGGCAATGCCATGTTCCCGGCAGTATGGAATATCCACCACGTCGTAGCCGGTGGCCGCGACGGCGATCAACTTCAGTTGCGGCAGCTGCGCCAGAGTCTGCGTGCGCATCGGCACCTTGTTGATGATGGCGACGGTCGCACCCTCGAGGCGCGGCACGATTTCAGCGACGGCGGTTTTTTCATGCTCGACGTAGTCGGCGGCAAAAGACAACTTGCGCACCTTCGCCTTGAGCGATGCGCGATCCAAGAATACCACTCGGGTCATGCGGCGACGCCGGCGGAGGCTGGAACCGTCCGCGCGGTCGCTGCCTGCTCGCGCCAGTAATTCTCGGCGGCCGCAACGCCTGAGCCCGGTTCAATTTTGACCCCGACGTCGAGCATCGCCATTTCCGCGCCGGCGACCGCGCCGAGCAGCATGAGTTCGTTGAGATCGCCCAAATGGCCGATGCGAAATAACTTGCCGGCGACTTTGGACAATCCGGCGCCCAAGGCGAGGTTGTAACG
>CAYRAC010000116.1:0-1449 GCA_964422045.1 uncultured Steroidobacteraceae bacterium | reverse complement strand
GATTGAAGGCGCGCGCGATGACCTCGGCGCCGTTGATGCCCTCCGGCACCATGATGGCGGATACCGTATCCGAGTGCCACTTGGGCGCCGTTGCGCACAGCTTGAGTTTCCAGCCCGTGAATACCGCGGCGCGCACGCCGCCCGCGAGGTAGCTGTGACGTCGAAACACGTTCTCCAATCCCTCTTCGGCCAGCATGGCGAGCGACTCCTTGAGTCCGTACATCATCGGCAGCGAGGGCGTGTACGGGAAATAGCCGCTGGCATTGGCGGCGACCATATCGGCGTAGTCGAAGTAGCAGCGCCGCGCGGTTGCACGCTTGGCGGCTTCGAGCGCCTTCTGGCTCACGCAAGTGACGCCCAGGCCCGCCGGCAACATCAGGCCCTTCTGCGAGCCGCTGACGCACACATCGACGCCCCAATCATCCATGCGAAAGTCGATGCTGGCCAACGCGCTCACCGAGTCGACGAATAGCAACGCCGGGTGCTTGACGCTGTCCATGGCGCGGCGAATCGCGGCGACATCGCTCGTGACCCCGGTCGCGGTCTCGTTCTGGCACACCAACACCGCTTTGATCTTGTGCTGCTTGTCGGCACTGAGCGAGGCCAAGTAGCGATCGACCGGAGCGCCCTCGCCCCAGGGAGTTTCGAGCACCTCCACTTCGAACCCCAAGCGCGTGCACATGTCGACCCAGAGATGGCTGAACTGCCCAAATCGCGAGGTCAGAACCTTATCGCCGGAATTCAGACAATTGGTGAGGGCGGCTTCCCAGCAGCCGGTGCCCGACGATGGAAATAAAATGGGGCTGCCGGAGGTGGTCTTGAATATCGGCTTCAGGCCGCTCAGGCACGCGCGCGTCAATTCGGGGAAGATGGGCGAGCGGTGATCCTCCATCGCCACGACCATGGCGCGCAGGACGCGGTCGGGAACGTTGGTGGGTCCCGGAACGAACAGGAAATTGCGACCGGCCATACAAGCTCCTTAGATTGCGATAAATCTCATTCTTTTGGCTGAATTGTACGCTGAGATTGGATTTGATGATATATGAGATATCATCAGTATTCTATCTCAATGGATGGCCGGGGAGGGCGGGACATGCGCATTGCGATCGTTGGACAAAGGGATTTCGGCAAGGCGGTTCTCGAGGCGTTCGTCGCAGGCCGCGATACCGTGGCGGGCGTGTTCTGCGCCCCGGAGAAACCCGGCACGGCGCCTGATCCGCTGCGATTGGCGGCCGAGCAATTGAAGATCCCGTTGTATCAGTTCAAGTCCCTGAAAAGCGACGAGGCGCACCAGGCGCTGCGGGCACTCGATGTGGATCTTGGGGTCATGGCATATGTCCTGCAGTTCGCGCCGCAGGAGTTCGTGACCATCCCGCGCCACGGCATGATTCAGTTCCACCCGTCGTTATTGCCGCGCTATCGGGGCCCGAGTTCGATCAACTGGCCGAT
>CAYRAC010000115.1:0-9154 GCA_964422045.1 uncultured Steroidobacteraceae bacterium | reverse complement strand
TCGCGCCGGAGATCTTGATTTCGCCTTCGAGCGGGATGCCGCCCTGAATCTGTAACTTATCCACGTCCCTGGCCCGCAAACTCTTCCGGAGTGAACACCTGCAGAGCGAGCGCGTGAATTTCGTTGCCGACCGCCGCCCCCAACGTGCCGTACACCAGTTGATGGCGCTGCACCGATCGCTTGCCTTTGAACGCAGCGGCGATGACCACGGCCTCGAAATGCACGTTGTCGTCGCTCTTGACGAGCGCCCGGCTGCCCGCGAGGCCCGACTCGATGATTTGCGCCACTTGTTGTGAATTCATGCCCGCTCCTCTCCAATAATCCCAAGCTTACGCCTTCGGCCACGCGAGATTCTGCAACCGCTGTATCATTCGAGAATGAATCTCGAGTTCACCGACGAAGCACTCGTCGATCTCGGCCGGCAGGCGCTCACCGTCGAGATCGACGGCCTGCGCGCGCAATTGCCGCGCCTGGGGCCCGAGTTTGCCCGTGCCTGCAGGATTTGTCTCAGCTGCCGTGGACGCATCGTGGTCACCGGCATGGGCAAGTCCGGGCATGTCGCCGGCAAGATCGCCGCGACCCTGGCGAGCACCGGCACGCCCGCGTTCTTCATGCACCCGGGTGAAGCGAGTCACGGCGATGTGGGCATGATTACGCGTGACGACGCGGTGCTGGTCTTGTCGAATTCGGGCGAAACCGACGAGATCCTCACCATCGTGCCGGTGATCGTGCGTCTAGGGGTACCCCTGATCGCCTTTACGGGCAACTCCAATTCCACGGTCGCGCGTGTCGCGACCGTGCACCTCGACATCGGCGTCCCGGCCGAGGCCTGCCCGCTCAATTTGACCCCGACCGCGAGCACCACCGCGGCGTTGGCGGTGGGCGACGCGCTGGCCGTGGCCCTCCTCAAGGCGCGCGGCTTCACCGAGGATGACTTCGCCCGCTCGCACCCCTCCGGAAGTCTGGGCCGGCGCTTGTTGCTGCATGTGCAGGATGTCATGCGCACCGGCGCCGATATTCCAACGGTCAGCGCCGGTACGCCGCTTGCCGAAGGTCTGCTCGAGGTGACTCGCAAGGGCCTCGGCATGACGGCCATCGTCGATGCGAGCCGCCGGGTCCTCGGCGTATTCACCGACGGAGATCTGCGCCGCGCGCTCGATGCGGCCGTGGATTTGCATGCGACGCGCATGGAGCAGGTCATGACGCGTCACGCAAAAACGGTGCGACCGACGACGCTCGCCGCGGAGGCTGTGCATCTGATGGAAACCCACCGCATCACGGCCCTGGTGGTGGTCGATGCCGAGCAGCGAGTCGTCGGCGCCCTCAACGTGCATGATCTGCTGCGCGCGGGTGTGGTTTGAAGGCGCGCGCGGCGACGCCGCTGGCGAAAATCCAACTCCTGATTCTGGACATCGACGGCGTGCTGACCGACGGGCGGTTATATTTCGGGGCGCGCGGCGAGGCGCTCAAAGTGTTCCACGTGCGCGATGGGCATGGCATCAAACTTCTCATGGCGGCCGGGGTCGCCGTGGCCGCCGTCAGCGGACGGCGCTCGGCTGCGGTCGCAGCGCGCATGCGTGAACTCGGCGTGCCGCATGTGATTCAGGCGTGCAGCGACAAAGTGGCGGCGCTGCGCCGCCTGACCCGGCGTCTCGGCATCAGCGCGCTCAACTGCGCCTGCATCTGCGACGACACCGCCGATTTGCCCCTGATGTCCGCCGTCGGCATGGCCGGCGCGGTCGCGGATGCGCACCCGGTGGTGCTCTCAGCGGCGCACTGGATTGCGGCGGCAAACGGCGGCGCGGGCGCGGTGCGCGAACTGTGCGACGCCGTACTGCGCGCGCGCGCCGGGCGGCGCTGATGCTATTCCGATTCTTCACCGTGCTCGCCGTCGTGGCGCTCGGCATCAGCACTTGGATCTTGAGCTCTCCGGAACGCCGCCCGCATGCGCTGATCGCCGCCAGTCAGGCTGAATTGCCGGGGTACTACCTAAAGAACGCCGTACTCACCGATTATGATCTCGCCGGCCATCCGAGCGTGCGCATCGAGGCCGAGCGCATCGATCAAATCGACCATGGCAACGAGGTGGCGCTGTACAACGTGCGCGTGGTGTATCAGGCGCCGGGCGGCCAATCGTGGATCATGCTCGGTGACACCGCGCACGATCAACCCGGCGGCAAGGCGATCGATGTGAAGGGCCACGTGCGGCTGCAAGGCGAGGCCACGGACCGGGCCGGCGCGGCCGTGATCCACACCGACACCTTGACCTACGACGTACCCGATTCCATCGCCACCACCAAGGATGACGTGCGCATCGATTTCGGCCAACATACTCTGACTGCACACGGGCTCAGCGCCAATTTCAAGGAGCGCACGTTGCGCCTGGAATCGAAGGTCAATGGCCGTTTCCACCCTTAAGGATTTCCTTGCATTGCTCGTCGTCGCCCTGCCCGTGTCGCAGGCCACGGCCGCGCAAAAAAATGAGCAGCCGCTGGTCATCGAGGCACAGTCGGTCGATCTCGACTACAAGAACAACAATGTGCTGTACCACAAGGTACGCATCGCGCAAGGCACCATGTCGGTCGCCGCCGATCAGGCCCAGACCACGGGCGTGGATGTCGACAACAGCCATTGGGTGTTTCGCGGCGGCGTCAAGATCAGCATGAACCAGGGTCAGCTCACGGCGGATGAGGCCGAGATCACCTTCGCCAACAAGCTGCTGTCGAAGGCGCTGGTCAACGGCAAGCCGGCCAAGTTCGAACAACAGATCGCTAAGACGGGGAAACTCGCTCAAGGGCGCGCCGACACCATCGATTACGACGTCAAGCAGGGCGTGGTACATCTATCGAAGAACGCGTGGTTGAGCGACGGCCAGCACGAGATTCTCGGCGAGTCGCTGAAATACAACGTGCTGTCGCAGAACATCGTCGCGGAAAGTTCGGAACAGGGGTCCCAGCGCGTGCACATCATCATCACGCCGCCGGCCAATCCCAAACCATGAGTGTCTTGCGGGCCCTGAACCTCGCCAAAAGTTACAAATCGCGCCAGGTTCTGCGGGATTTGTCGTTGGAAGTCGAAAGCGGCGAGGTGGTCGGCCTGCTCGGCCCGAATGGCGCCGGCAAGACCACGGCGTTTTACATGATTGTCGGCCTCGCCCGCTGCGAACAGGGCGAAATCTATCTGGACAATCGCGATATCAGCCGCCTGCCGATGCACCGACGGGCGCAGCTCGGGCTCGGCTACCTGCCGCAGGAGCCCTCGGTTTTCCGGCGGCTGTCGGTGGCGGACAACATAATGGCCATACTGGAAACGCGGCCCGGGCTCGACGATGAGGGGCGAACCGCGCGCCTCAAGGAGCTCCTGGGCGAACTGCATATCGGCCATGTGCGCGACAGCCTTGGAATGAGCCTGTCGGGCGGCGAGCGCCGCCGGGTGGAGATAGCCCGCGCCTTGGCGGCGGATCCGAGGTTCATCTTGCTGGATGAGCCATTTGCCGGCGTCGACCCCCTGTCGGTTGCCGATATCCAGCGAATAATCAAGCACTTGTCCGGTAAGGGCATCGGTGTGCTAATTACCGACCATAATGTAAGGGAGACTCTCGGCATCTGTGCGCGCGCTTATATTGTCAGCCAGGGTACGGTGCTCGCCTCCGGATCTGCGGATCAGATTCTTGCCAACCCGCAGGTCCGTGAGGTGTACTTGGGCCAGGATTTCAAACTGTAGGCTTGGATCTGAAAGAACTATGTTGAAGCCAAGTCTGCAGCTTCGCATTGGCCAGCAGCTGACGATGACGCCGCAGCTGCAGCAGGCGATCCGCTTGCTGCAGCTGCCGTCCCTCGATCTGCAGGCGCATGTGCGCGAGACTCTCGAGACCAATGTCATGCTCGAGGCCGACGAGGAAAACGTCGATACCATCGGCGAGATCGCGCGCGAGCGCGAGGACGCGCCCGAGGAAAAGGACGAGAAATACGCCGAGCTCGACGGCAACACCACTCCCACCGAACAGCGCGAAGAGCCCGAGGTTGAAATTGCGGATGAGGCCTGGGGCGAACAGACCAGCGGCCCGTCGGACACCCCGTGGTCGGGCGACGATGACCGCAGCACGGACTTCAGCGACCAGCATGGCCAAACTTTGCAGGAGCAACTGATCGAGCAGCTGGAACTCGCCAAGCTGTCGGCCGTCGATATGGCTATAGCGCGCGTCATTACCGACGCCATTACCGACGACGGTTATCTTAAGGACGAACTCGAAGACATCCGCTTGAGCTTGCTGCCGGAAATCGAGGCTACGACGGCGGACGTGGAGCGGGTGCTCGGCGCCGTGCAATCGTTGGAACCGGCGGGCGTCGGTGCCCGCAATCTCGGCGAGTGCATCGCCCTGCAGCTGCGCCAGCTGCATCCGGACACCCCGGCCCGCGATACCGCGATCCGCGTGGCGCTGCAACACTTGGACCTGGTCGCCGGCCAGCAGCTGGTGCTGTTGCGCCGCCAGCTACGCTGCAGCGAAGCTGACTTGGAAATGGCGCTGGCGCTGGTGCGCTCCTGCCACCCGCGCCCCGGCGCGGCGGTGAACCCGGCGCAGGCAGAATATGTCATCCCGGATGTTTTCGTGCGCCGTACCGAGCACGGCTGGACGGTCGAGATCAACCAGGCAACGGTACCGCGGGTGCGCGTCAACAATGCCTACGCGAATTTGATCTCGCGCTCCCCCGACCACGCCATGTTGCGCACCCAACTGCAGGAAGCGCGCTGGCTGATGCGCAGCCTGGAAATCCGCAACGAAACCTTGATCAAGGTCGCGCGCTGCATCGTGCAGCGCCAGACGAGCTTCTTCGAATTGGGCGAGGAAGCGATGGAACCGCTGATCCTCAAGGATGTGGCCGAAACCGTGGAAATGCACGAATCGACCATTTCGCGGGTGACCACCGCAAAATACATGCACACGCCGCGCGGCGTGTTCGAGTTCAGATACTTCTTTTCGAGTCATGTCGAGGCCGCCGATGGCACGGAAATGTCCTCCACCGCCATTCGCGCCAAGATCAAGAAACTGATTGCACAAGAGAATCCTGAAAATCCGTGGAGCGACAGCAAGCTCGCGGAAATATTGTCGCAGGAGGGCATACCGGTGGCGCGGCGCACCGTTGCCAAGTACCGCGAAGGCATGCAGATCGCACCGTCCAACGAACGGAAGCGAGCGGCTGCCCGCGCCTCATAAATCGAAGGAGGAAACATGCAGCTCGATCTCAGCGGTCACCATGTAGAAGTTACTGACTCATTACGCGCGTATGTTGTGAAGAAATTCGAGCGAATTTCCCGGCATTTCGACCAACTGATCGATGTCCACTGCGTGCTCACGGTGGAAAAATTCGGACACAAGGCGGAAGCCACGCTGATGCTGCGCGGAAACAAGATCTACGCGGATGCCACTGAAGCGAATATGTACGCCTCCATCGATGCGCTCGCCGACAAGCTCGATCGATGTGTCAAGAAGCACAAGGAAAAGGCTGCGGACCATCACGCCGAAGACGTGCTCAAGGCGCGCTTGTCGGGATAGTCTCAAAGGGCCGCGCGTCGATGCGACTCATCATCGTGAGCGGGCTCTCAGGCTCGGGCAAGAGCGTCGCTCTGCACATGCTGGAGGACATCGATTTCTATTGTGTCGACAATATTCCCGCAGCCCTCCTCAAACCCTTCATCTCGCACACCGTCCGCGGCATGGGAGACACCTATCCCAGGACCGCGGTCGGATTGGACGCGCGCAACCGGCCCAACGAGATCGAGACCATCCCGGCTCTCGTGACTGAGCTGCGGCGCAGCGGCATCGACTGCGAAGTTCTATACCTGCACGCCGCCGACGAGGTACTGCTCAAGCGCTACGCCGAGACGCGCCGCAAGCATCCGTTGGTCGCTGGCGACGTCAGTCTGCGCGAGGCGATCGCCAACGAACGTCGGCTTCTGGAGCCGATCACCATTGCCGCGGATTTGGTGATCGACACTTCGCACATGAGCGTGCATGCGCTGCGCGAGCTGATTCGCGAACGGATCGACCGGCGCAGCGAAGGGCGCTTGTCCTTGATGTTCGAGTCATTCGGCTACAAGCACGGCATACCAGGCGATGCGGATTTCGTGTTCGACGTGCGCAGCCTGCCGAATCCGTTTTGGGAGCATGCGCTGCGCAACCTCAACGGCCGCGACGCCGCCGTAGTCGAGTATCTGTCAGGCTACGCGAGCGTGCGCAATATGATCGCGGACTTGATCGCATTCCTGGACCGGCGGGTCGCCGATTTTTCCGAGGCGAACCGCAGCTATCTCACCATCGCCGTCGGCTGCACCGGCGGCCAGCATCGCTCGGTGTACATCGCGGAGAAGCTCGCGGAACACTACCGTCAGTCCTACGCGCAAGTCCTCACGCGCCACGATTCCCTGCACAAAGCCTGATCGCAGCGTCAGCGATCGGGCGAGGTTGCACGGAATTTTCGGGCATTCTCCAGTGACAGGAAGCCGCGAATCTCCTGGGCGCGCGCGCGCGCGTCCTCGTAGCCGAGTTCGATCAATTCCCGTGTGAAACCGCGTTCGAACAACAGATAACTCAGCAGCATGGTGCTTGCGGGGGTGCTCGCACCCATCGTGCGCATCAGCGCACGCAGGCTGCGCGGCAATTCTCGGGCGTGGCGGCGCGCGATTTCGTTGACGTCCCGCGACGGGGTCATGACGATGAAATCGATGCGCCGCGTGTCGTTGAGTTCGTTGTAGCGGCTGATGCGCTCGAGATCCGCATTCAGCTGATCCATGAACAAAGAATCCAGCATGAAGCCGAACATTTGCCCAAAGCTCGGCTCCACCGCGCGGCTCTGGGCCGCGCCCGCCGAGACCGGATCGTTGACGCCGATGACAAACAACCGGTTCGCGCCGAGATGGATCGCGGGACTCAGGGGCGAGGTTTGGCGCATGGCGCCGTCGCCGAAGTATTGGTCATGCAGCTTCACCGGCCGGAACAGAAACGGGATGGCCAGACTTGCCATCAGGTGATCGAGCGTCAGCGATACCCGCGCGCCCTTGCGAAATACCCGCGCCCACGGTTCGATCGCGGACGAAGACGCATAGAAAGTGACCGAATCCGCATCCGCATAGCAGGTGGCGCACACGCCGATCCCCTGCAGGTGCTTTTTATAGAGGCTGCGGGGAATGCCGTCGAAATGCAATTTCTCGCGCAGCAAGCTCCACAGCGGCGCATTGTCGAACAGCGCGTGCGGCGAATGCACCAGCCAGCCGCCGGTGATGAATGCCAGCATCCAGTGCAAGCCGGAGCGCAGCATGCTCACCGCATCGGCTTTGAATACCTGATGCACGCGAAAATCGCGCCATACCCGCTCGATCGCATAGACCGAGCGCCTGAAGTGTGCGGCGTCCGAGGCGAGAGCGATGGCGCTGACCGCGCCGGCGGAGGTTCCCGTGATGATCGGAAACGGACACGCCGAGCCGCGCCGCAACAGTTCCGCGACGCCCTTGAGTACCCCGACCTGATAAGCGGAGCGCGCGCCGCCCCCCGTCAGAACCAGCCCCAATTGGGGTGTCTCGACCGGCACGATGTTAGTATGCCATTGCCCGGTGGCGCTTTCGGGACCTGCATTGCTCGGAGTATTCAATGGTCAAGCACCATAGCACTGGAACGAGAATTGGGCTGCTGGGCGCATTGTACTGCGCCTGCCTAGGCGCGACTGTGGCGTGGGCCGCGACTCCGCAAATCGGCGCGCCCGCGCCCGCTTTCCACTTGCAAGACCAGGCCGGCGCCTGGCATGACTTAAGCGAATACCGCGGCAAATGGCTGGTGTTGTATTTTTATCCAAAGGATGACACGCCGGGTTGTACGACCCAGGCCTGCGAATTTCGCGATAACATCTTCGCCTTCAATAAGTTGGGCGCGGTGATTCTCGGCATCAGCGTGGACGACGTGGCCTCCCATAAGGCGTTCGCCGAAGAGCATGGTCTGCCGTTCGCCTTATTGGCGGACGATACCAAGGAAACCGCCAAATCCTACGGCGTCCTGCGCAACGCGCTCGGCTTGATGGAAATCGCCAGCCGCGAGACATTCATCATCGATCCGCAGGGCCGGGTCGCGAAGCACTACGCGCATGTCGATCCCAAAGGACACTCGCAATTGGTGCTGGCGGATTTAGCAACGCTGCGAGCTCATTAGGCGGCGAGGTATTGCGCAAGGCCGTCAAGGCAGCCCACCCAACCCTGCTCGTGCATGTCGCGTATTGCGGCGCTGGCAATGCGTTCATGCGTGACGATGACCTCGGTGGCGTCGCCGCGCGTCTCGAATGTCACGCTCACTCGCTCTGCCGCGCCGGCCTCGGACCCCACCCGCCAGGTGTAAACCAATAGGTGCGGGCGTTCGACGGCTTCGAATTCGCCGCTGATCGATACAACATTGCCGTCCGGAAACCGATTGGCGATGCGATAACTGCCACCCACTTTCAAATCGACCTGCGCGTCACTGCACACCACCGATTTCGGACCCCACCATCGTTTGAGCTGCTCGGGCTGGGTCCACGCATCGAACAGGCGCTCGCGGCTTGCGCGAATCGTACGGCGAACGACGAGTACCAGCGCCGTCACGCGCTAATCGCCCGTCTCGGTGTAGTTGGCCAATGCCTCGAGACTGCTCTCCCAGAATTGCCGGTAGTGCGCGAGCCAAGCGTCGATGGTCTCGAAGGGCTTGGTGCAGAGCGAGCATTGGTGCACGCGGCCATCGACGGCGCGGGTCACCAGCCCCGCGCTCTCGAGTACACGGATGTGCCGCGATACTGCCGGCAGCGACATGGCGAAGGGTTTCGCAAGTTCTGTGATCATCGACGGCTCTTTAGCCAGGCGTGCCAGCAGTGCGCGCCGGGTTCGGTCGCCCAGGGCATGGAACACTGCATCGAGATGCTCTTCTCTTGACAATGTGCGGCGGCTCCTTTAAAACTATATTAAACAAACTTGTTAAACAATGCAAAGAGGCCGTCTGCCTGTGTCCTCGATTCGCATCTCGCGCCGCGCATTGGCGCTGCATATTGCCGCGGCGCCGTTTGCGTTGGGAGCCGCCGCGGGCACCGTGGCAGCCGCCGATGGCGCCGCTCTGGGCAGCGACGGGCTGTCTCACTCCGCG
>CAYRAC010000114.1:0-9169 GCA_964422045.1 uncultured Steroidobacteraceae bacterium | reverse complement strand
GTCCCACCACTGCCAATCGCATGGACCGCTTCACCGACACCATGCTCGGCAAGGCGGGACTGCTCGCGATGGTCGGCAAGGCGGAGCGCGGCCCGGAGACAGTCGCCGCCATCGCCCGGCACGCGTCCGCCTACTTGATTGCCGTGGGCGGTGCGGCCTTGCTGGTCTCGAATGCCATTCGCAGCAGCCGCGTAGTCGCCTTTGCCGAACTCGGCATGGAGGCCGTGTACGAATTCGACGTGCGCGACATGCCGGTGACGGTGGCGGTGAGTTCGGAAGGCATTTCGCTGCACGACACCGGTCCCAAGGCCTGGGCCGGCAAGTTTGCCGGCATCCCGGTGTCGGTGGCGTGAGCCGGTGACGGCTAGTACTTGATGGAGCAGCCGTAAGGTTGCGTCACCGGGTGCGCCACCGGATTGCCCTGTTGGACCGCCAACATCGCCTCTTTGAGATACGGCTCCGCGTTCGGGATATCGCTTACGTCCGCGGTTGCAATGCTATCGATACCGCCCATGTACTGCAGCGCGCCGTTCTTGTCGATCACGAACATATGCGGCGTGGTCTTCGCATTGTAGAGGCGACCCACCGTCCCCTGAGGATCCAGCAGCACCGCCGTCGGCGCGGCGTTGCGCGAGTGCGTCAGCGCATCTGCCTGCGCGCCAGTGACGAAGCCCTGCTTGCCCGGTGCCGAGGACACCACCGTCAGCCACACGACGCCATTTTTTTGCGCCAGCATCTGAATGCTTTGCATGTTGCCGCTCGAATAGTGCTTGCGCGTGTAAGGGCACTCGGCGTTGGTCCACTCCAAGACCACGGTCTTGCCGCGGTACTGGCTCAGCTGCAGCGAATCGCCCTTGCTGTCGACGGCGATAAAATCGGGCGCGGGTTGGCCGATCTTAAGGATGGCGCCCACGGCAGTGGTTGACCAGCCGGCGATGCCCGCGCCGAACGCCATGCACAGCCACAGTGCGGCCCGCACCGGGCGCAACTGGGTCGATGTATAAGTGCTCATTTCGCATCTCCTGTCGAAAACCTGAATCCGGTCCCCGGGGTCGAGCCATGGGTGGATGAGGTCAGAAATCCCTTAGTTGCCGCCGGGGCCGCGTAGGTTCCCCACCGCTTGGGGGTTCCCTGGCGCTTTGGCGATACCGCGCATAGAGTAGCCGCCTTGCAGAAAATCGAGTGGATTCAGCGCGATGAGTTTCGGTGCGAAAGTGATGCGTTTTGCTACGGAATACGGCGTAATCGTCATCGGCGGCGGCCATGCCGGCGCCGAAGCCGCACTGGCGGCTGCCCGGACCGGGCAGCGAACTTTGCTGCTCACGCAAAATATCGAGACGCTGGGCCAGATGAGCTGCAATCCGGCGATCGGCGGCATCGGCAAGGGGCACTTGGTCAAGGAGATCGATGCCCTGGGAGGCGCGATGGCGCTCGCCGCCGATCAGGCGGGAATCCAGTTTCGTACCCTGAACTCGAGCAAGGGAGCGGCGGTGCGCGCGACGCGAGTGCAGGCCGATCGGCAACTCTACAAACGTGCGATCCGACGCATGCTCGAGACCCAGACGAATCTGACGCTGTTCCAGCAAGAAGCGGCCGATCTGATAGTCGAGGGAGAGCGTGTGGTGGGCGTTGTCACCCAAAGCGGCATTCAGCTGCGGGCGCGCGCCATCGTTTTGACCGTCGGCACTTTCCTCGGCGGCCGGATTCATGTGGGATTGGAAAGCCATGCGGGCGGACGCGCCGGCGATCCCCCGTCCCTCAAACTGGCGGCGCGCCTGCGTGAACTGAACCTTAGAGTGGGCCGCTTGAAAACCGGTACCCCGCCGCGCATCGATGGCCGCAGTATCGATTTTTCCGTGATGCGCGAACAGCACAGCGATGATCCGCGGCCGGTGTTTTCCTATCTCGGCGCGCGCCATCTGCACCCGCGCCAGATGCCTTGCCACATCACGGCCACCAACGAGCGTACCCACGACATCATTCGCGGCGCGAGCGCGCGCTCGCCCATGTTCACCGGCTTGATCGCCGGTGTCGGGCCGCGCTATTGCCCCTCGGTCGAGGACAAGGTGGTGCGCTTCGCGGACAAGCATTCGCATCAGATTTTCGTGGAGCCCGAGGGACTCGACAGCCACGAGATCTACCCGAACGGCATTTCCACCAGCCTGCCTTTCGACGTGCAGCTCGAGTTCGTGCGCAGCATCGCCGGATTCGAGAATGCGCATATCACCCGACCCGGCTACGCCATCGAATATGACTTCTTCGACCCCCGCGATCTGAAATCCAGCCTGGAGAGCAAGCTTTTGGGCGGCTTGTTTTTTGCGGGCCAAATCAACGGCACCACGGGCTACGAGGAGGCGGCGGCGCAGGGTCTGCTGGCCGGCGTCAATGCCGCGCGCCTGGCGGACGGGCACGATGCGTGGTGCCCGAAGCGCAGCGAAGCGTACTTGGGCGTGCTGGTCGATGATCTCATTACGCGCGGGGCGCCTGAGCCCTACCGCATGTTCACCAGCCGAGCCGAATACCGGTTGAGCTTGCGCGAGGACAACGCGGACCTGCGACTCACCGCGCTAGGTCGCGAACTCGGCCTGGTCGACGACACCCGTTGGTCGTTCTTCCAGCGCAAAGGCCTCGCGGTCGCCGGCGAGCTCGCGCGCCTCGCCGCAACGCGGGTGCGCCCGGCCGACGTCGATGCCGGGTTGCTCGCGAAACTCGGCGCGCCGCTGCTGCGTGAAACGCATGCCTTGGATCTGTTACGCCGCCCGCAGCTCGAGTACGACGATTTGCAGCAGGTCGCGGCGGACGCTGCCGCGTGGCGCGACGATGAGAGCCTGGCCGAGCAAGTCAAGCTGCAGGTGGATGTGCAAGCGAAATACTCGGGGTACCTGAAGCGCCAGCACGAAGAAATCGAGCGTCAGCGGCGTCATGAAGAATTGCGGCTGCCGCGAGATATCGATTATGCCGAGGTCGGCGGACTGTCGAACGAAGTGCGCGAATGCTTGCGCGAGGTACGGCCCGAAACCCTGGGTCAGGCCGCACGCATCCCGGGCCTCACCCCGGCCGCGCTGTCGCTGCTGCTGGTGCATCTGAAGAAACGCGACTGCGCCGCTTGAGGCGCCGGCGCATGCCGAGGGCAAACCGATGACGAGCTTTTACGACTTTGCGGTTCAGGGTCTCGACGGCAGCCAGGATATTCTGACTCCGCTGCGCGGCAAGGTGACCCTGGCGGTGAACGTCGCGAGCAAGTGCGGCTTCACGCCGCAATATGCGGGGCTGGAAGAACTTTACCAGGAGTTGCGGGACCAGAATTTCAGCGTGGTCGGATTCCCCTGCAATCAGTTTGGCGCGCAGGAGCCGGGAAGCGCGGCGGAAATTCAAAGCTTTTGCTCGCTCACCTACGGCGTGAGCTTCAAGCTAGCGGAGAAAATCGACGTCAATGGCCCGCATCGCCATCCCGTGTATGCGTGGCTGACGGCAAAAGACAACGGCTTTCCCGGCGACATCGGCTGGAATTTCGAGAAATTCCTGATCGCGCGCGATGGTCGGCTGGTTTGCCGCTATCCATCGGCCACAAAGCCCACTGACCCCACGTTTTTGCAGGACTTGGCGGACGTTTTATAGCGTGCGCGATGCTGCCATTCAGCGGCCGCATGCGAGCAAGTGGCAATTTGGGCGCCCACTCTTTAACATCAGCGCTCTATTTGCACACTGTGGCGCGGAGAATTAGATGCTGTCTCGATTGAATGGCATGGCGTGGCTGGCAACGGCTTTGAGCTTGAGTTGGTCGCTCGGCGCGTATGCCGCAGGCAATCCCGCGGAAGGCGAGAAGAAGTTCTACACCTGTTTCGGATGCCATGGCATCGAGAACTACAGAAATGCCTATCCGGATTACAGCGTGCCGAAGCTGCGCCACCAGAACGCATCCTATATCGTCGCGGCACTGCAAGAGTACCGCAGCGGCGAGCGGCCGCATCCGACCATGCACGCGCAAGCGGCGTCCTTGTCCGATCAAGACATGGAAGATATCGCCGCCTATCTGCAAGGCGCCGAACCCGTGAAGGCAAACGCCGCCGTCAACGGTAAGGTCCCGAAACAGGTGTCCGCCTGCGTCGCCTGTCACGGCGAGAACGGTCTCGGCGTCGATGCCCCGCTCACGCCGAAGCCGGCCGTGATCGCCGGTCAACATGTGGATTACCTGGAACAGGCACTGACAGCCTATCGCAACGGCCGGCGCAAGAACGTGGTGATGGACGGCATGGCGCGGCTTCTGACCAGCGATGAAGACGTCAAGATCGCCGCGGCATATTTCGCCGGCCAAACATCGCCGTTGGTTTCGGCAACGACCAAGAATTAGACGCGCGGCGCCGGGCGCCTATTTGTTCGTGACCAGGAACTGCGCGAACGCCCGGTAGTAGGCCTCGCGATTCGCGAGCTTGGCGAAGCCGTGACCCTCGTCGCCGGCCTGCAAGTACCACACCTCGCCGCCCCTGCTGCGGATCCGATTGAGCAACTGCTCCGATTGGCTGACGGAGACCCACGGATCGTTCTTGCCATGCACGATGAGCAGCGGCCGCACGATGCGTTCGGTGTTCGTGAGCGGCGATATTCGCCGCAGAAACGCGCGCATGTCGGGGTCGCGCTCGTCGCCGAATTCCGCGCGGCGTTGATTCTGGCGATCCGGCGCGGCGTCCGTTTCAAAGCCCACGAAGTCGCCGATGCCAGCCATCTCGACGCCGCCGCGCAGGCGCTCGCTGAAATTGACGAGCGCGGCCAGCGTCAGATATCCGCCGTAGGAATCCCCCGCCACCAGCACATGCTTGGGGTCAAAGGAATTCTGCAGGCTCAGCCAGACGAGCAGCGCGCCCACGTCCTTCACCGCATCCTCGCGCAACACGCCGTTGTCGAGCGCCAGGTAGCTCTTGCCGTAGCCGGACGAGCCGCGCACATTCGGCGCGACGACGGCAAATCCGAGTTCGCTCACCACGAATTGCAGCCACGGATCGAAGCCCGGGCGGAACTGCGATTCAGGGCCGCCGTGCAACAGCACCAGCACCGGGTGCACACCCGGCGTGGCGGGTTCGTAGACATACAACGGGATTTGCCGCTCGCGGCCGTCGACCCGATCGAAGGTCGGAAACTGCGTGAGCCGCGGCGTGATGAACTTAGCGAGGTCGACCGCGCCCGGCTCGCTGTGCGTCCACGCCTCCAACTGGTTGGCGGCGACGTCGAGCACATAGGCATCGCGCGGGCGGTTGGGCGCGGCGAAACCAAAGGCAAGGCGCTTGCCGTCCGCGTCGAAACTCAACGAGCTGACGATGCCGCCCGCGGGAAGCCGCGGCGGGATCAGGTCCTGGTGCGTGCGCAAGTCGAGCAGATTGAGCTTGTCGATTCCCGCCTCGTTGCTGATATAGGCCAAATAATGCCCATCGCGCGCAATCGCCAGATCTTCGATGTCCCAGGAGAGACGGCCGGAGACCACGGTCTTCTCAGCGGTAAACAGATTGACGTAACGCAACTGCGTGAACTCGCTGTCACGATCCGAGATCAAATACACACCCTGACCGTCGCGTGAGAATTTGGCGGCCGTAATCGCGACTTTGCCCGGCGCCGGCTCGACCTCGCGCTTTTGACCCGTGCCCAGATCCACGACGTACAAGTACGATTCGGCAGCCGAGACGTGCTTCAAGACCAGCAGTTTGCGGTCATCGGGCGACCAATCGAGCGGATACCAGGCGCTACCGTCGCCACTGACGGCGAGACGCGGCAGCGCGCCGGTTTCCGGTTCGACGATATTGACGTCATAGCTCACAGCGTCGCGAGCCGTGCTGCAGAAGGCGACTTCGCGGCCCGCATTGGACCAGACGGGGGAACCGTTCAGCGACTTGCCGTCCGTCAGCAGTTTCGCCGCCGGTTCGCCGACGCGCTGATAATAGAGCTGCGCTTTCTCGTTGCCGCTCGTGTCCTTGAGGTACACGACGGCGCTGCGGCCCGGATCGGGTGAGAATGCCGCCTGCGTGATCGGCTCGCGCAGGAAGGTGAGTTGGCGCCGCTCACCGCCCGCATGCTCGACGAGGTGCAGCTGCTCGACATCGCCGAAACGAGTGCTGATCAAAAGCTGACCGCGCGGCGAGAAGGCGAGCGGCGTCGCCTGGCGGGCGCTCAGATAAGCATTGAGCTTCTCGGACAACGCCGGCGCCGTCTCGGGGATATTGTCGAGAAGCAGCGCGCCGCGCTCGATCCGCGGCAGCGCGCCGGCCGCGGCGCCACACGCCAGCGATGCCGCCAATAGCAGCAGACAATGGAATCGCGTCATCATTTACTATGTTCTCACACGACGGGGATAATGGAAGCAATGGCGACCTATGAGCATCTGCTGAAATCCTACGACGTGCGCGATCAGCTCGATGAGATTTCGAGCGCGGATCCGCCGGTTTATTTACGCCGTTGCCTGGCCGAGGGTTTCTCCGCGGCCAACTTGAACTTCGCGAGGATCCAGCAACTCGCGGTTTGCGTCATGGTGGTCGATGCCGTCGTCAACGGCCGCGACTACGAGCTTTTCGAGCATGAACTCATCGCCGACTGGCGAATTCACTACGCGGGCGCGTGTGCGAAACTGAAGGACAGCGGCGTGCAAGTGCTGCACCGGATCCTCGAATACGACCGCCCGCAAGATCCGGACGCTGTCGCCGAAATCGAACAACTCGCGAGCAGTGTGGCGGCGAGCAATGGATGAACGGCGGCAAGGCCTGCGCCGACAGGCCCAGTGGATGGCGCTCGGTGCGGCGTTGCTGTCGATGCTGGCCGCTTGCCGCACAGCGGCCCCGCCGCCGCAGGCAGCGGCCGAGCCGGCGCAATCTCAGGCACCCACCGACAGTTCCTACGACTGGCACGGCCTGTTGATCGCGCCGTTCGGCAGTGCCCTGAAAGATATTCCAGCGCAGCTTCACGAGGTGCTGCTATTTCACGACGCGGCGCACGGCGCGACAGCGGACGAGGACGCGGAGTGCTACGCCGCGGACACGAGCGCGCCACGGTTCGTCGGGCGCACGCCCGATGAGTACTTGCTGTGTTTCAAGCGCGATCGACTGGCGCGCGTTCAAGCGTCGGTGCGGTTGGCCGAGGCTCAGGCGTCCGAAGCATTCGCCACTGCGTGCGCCCTTTGGCTCAAGAATGCGGCAGCGCCCGCCGGCCAACCCGACGCCCCAGCGCCCGGCGCTCCTGCGACCAACAGCGCCTCGGACAGCGCCGCTTGCGAAGGCAGCCAGGGCGACATCCGCTTCAGCGGCCGGCTGCAACAGCCCGGGCCGGCGGAGTCGCCGCAGGACGAAATCGCATTGACGATTACCCTCGACAGCGTCGCGAACCCGTGACTTAAGTGACTGAAGCGTCCGAACATGAATTACTGACCGCGGGTGCGCACGAGCTCGGAATCGAGTTGGCTGCGGGCAGTGCCGAGGCGCTCAAGCGGCTCATCGACGAACTCGAGATCGGCAACGCGCAATTCAACCTGACGGGCATTCGCGATCGCCCGGGGATGCTGCGCAAACATGTCCTCGACAGCTTGAGTGTGCAACCTTATCTGCGGGGCAGCCGCGTCGCCGATATCGGCACCGGCGCGGGCTTCCCGGGGCTGCCGTTGGCCATCGTCAATCCGCAGCGCCGCTTCACGTTGGTCGAAGCCACGGGCAAAAAGGCGCGCTTCGTCGAACAGACCGCCCGGCGCTTGGGGTGCGACAATGTTCAGGTCGAGCACGCCCGCGCGGAAAACTATAGGCCGTTCGAACTTTTCGATACAGTGGTGGCGCGGGCGCTGTCGTCGTTGGCGGATTTCGCGGCCTACGCCTCGCACCTGTGCGCGCCGCAGGGACGGTTGCTGGCGATGAAGGGCAAACGGCCGGACGATGAAATTTCGGCGCTGCCCAAGTCGTTTCGCGTGCTGGCGGTGCATCGGCTGAAGGTGCCCGGATTGGAGGACGAGCGGCACCTCGTGGAGTTCTCGAGCAAATCATGAAGCGCGTCATCGCAGTTGCAAATCAGAAGGGCGGCGTCGGCAAGACCACGACCGCAGTGAATCTGGCTGCCTCGCTCTCCGCCACCAAGCGGCGCGTGCTCTTGATCGATCTCGATCCGCAAGGCAACGCGACCATGGGCTGCGGAATCGAGAAGCATGCCCAAGCGCGCACCAGTTGCGATGTCATGCTGGGGGATTGCACCGCGATGGAGGCGCTGGTGCCGGTGGAGTACGGCGGTTTCATGCTGATGCCCGCCAATCAAGACCTCACCGCGGCCGAAGTCCGGCTGCTCGGCATGGCGAGCGGCCGAGAGTTCAGATTGCGCAATGCGCTGAAACCGGTGCGCGAAGATTTCGACGTCATTTTGGTCGATTGCCCGCCGTCTCTGAACATGCTGACGCTGAACGCGCTGGTGGCGGCGGATTCGGTGATGGTGCCGATGCAGTGCGAGTACTACGCGCTCGAAGGATTGAGTTCCTTGATGCAGACCATCGAGCAGGTTCGCAGCGGCATCAATCCTGAGCTGGAAATCGACGGCTTGCTGCGGACCATGTTCGACCCGCGCAACAATCTTTCGAACGAAGTCTCTGCGCAGCTCATCGAGCACTTCGGCGACAAGGTTTTTCGCACCGTGATACCGCGCAACGTGCGTCTGGCCGAGGCGCCGAGTTTCGGCAAGCCGGTCCTGTTTCACGACAAAGACTCGCGCGGCGCGCTCGCCTATCTGGCACTCGCCGGCGAAATGATTCGCCGCGACGATCTGCCGTCCGCGCCCGTATAATCGATTCACCGATCCCGCATCGTTCACTGGGAAGTCTCATGTCCGGCAAAAAGCCGTCTCTTGGTCGTGGCCTCGCCGAGCTCTCGCCGCTGCTCGCGAAGCGCGCCGTGGCGGCCGAGACGGAGCAGGCGCCGGCCACTCCTGGCGTGCTCGCCGGAGAACGATTGGCGAATCTGCCGCTGGATCTGTTGGAGCGCGGCAAGTACCAGCCGCGCAGCGACATGCGAACCGAGTCCTTGAGCGAACTGGCCGATTCGATCAAATCCCAAGGCCTGGTGCAGCCGATCCTGGTACGGCCCATCGGCGGGCGCGATCCCGGCGAGTCGCAACGCTATGAAATCATTGCCGGCGAGCGGCGCTGGCGGGCGGCGCAAATGGC
>CAYRAC010000113.1:0-9201 GCA_964422045.1 uncultured Steroidobacteraceae bacterium | reverse complement strand
TTCGATCTGTCCTACAGCCGCATGATGAACGGGCTGATCAAGGCAGGCGTCGAGATCGACCGCAAGGTGCTGGCGGACATCGCCGTGCACGACATTGCGGCATTTGGCGCGCTCGCACAGCAGGCGAAGACCGCCCTCGGCATTAGCTAGCTGAAGAGCGAGGTCGGTCGTGACTGACCTGGTGGCTCTCACCGGTGATGCGCTCGCGCAGGCGGGCGCTGCGAAGGATCTCGCGGCGCTCGATGAGGTGCGCGTGCATGAAACGCTCAAGGATGAGTCGGCCGCCCTGGTGCAGGAGCTGCAGCGGCTCGAGTACAAGGTCAACATTTTGCTGCGGCTCACCGCCGAACTCACCTTGCGCAACAGCGGAATGCCGCCGCCGCAACGTGTCAGGCTGACATCGCGCGCCTTGGAATGGTTTGGCGAGCTGGCGCCGGCGCTGGGCAGCACGGGTCTGTTGTCCGTCTACATCAATCCGGCGTTGCCGCAACCGGTGAAGTTTCCCTGCGTGGTGGCCGCAGAGCGTATCCAAGATGACGTGCGCGTCGCGCAACTGCGCTACAGCGGCGTGAGCGAAGCGGTGGTCGAGCAACTCGACAAGCTCATTTTCAGGCATCATCGACGGCTTGTCGCAGGCGCTCGACTCAGCCCCCACTAACGCTCGCGGCGCAAACCACTAGCGCTTCACCAGCAATTGACTGCACCTTTTTTTGCGAGATCCCCTTACATATGTTACGGGGGTTTGCCAAGTTCTTTTCTCACAACCTCATCAGTTAGTATGAAGCCAGACCCGACATTGATTGAGCGATGTCAAAGGGTTAGACGCAAAGGTTAAGACAGAACCCGAGATCTGTGGACTGCGTCACACTTTATTACCGGGAAGGAGCCCCGAATAGTGTCTGATGCCAAAGTTATTGTGATCGAACCCGCAGATTCAGAGGCGGCGGCGCTTTTGACGTTGCTGCGGTTTCTCGATCTGGAGCCGGTCCACGTTCACGATCTGGACGAACTGCGCCAATCGCGGCATGCCGAATCGAAGGACTGCCTCGCCGTCATCGTCGGCAAAGAGACGCTGGGCACCCTGGGCCCGGCACTCATCGCGCAGCTGCGCGCCATGCCGCAACCGCTCCCCGTCATTTATCTGAGCAGCGACGGGTTGCCGAAAACCGCCGAGTCCTGCGCCGATCTTCCGTGGTTCCATCTGGAAGTGCCGGTAAAACAGCGGCGCTTGTCGGCGGTGTTGACCCAAGCCGGGAACGTGCGCAGCGGACATCCGACGCAGCCGGGAACGCATCGATTCCGTCCGAGCGGCACGTCGCGCCCGATGCGCGATGTGCATCGGCTCATCGAACAGGTCGCACCGTTCGACACCAACGTGCTGATCCTCGGCGAGTCCGGCACCGGCAAGGAAATGGTCGCGCGCCACATTCATGAGCTCTCCGGCCGCACCGGACACCCCTTCGTGCCGGTGAATTGCGGTGCCATCCCCGCGGACCTCTTGGAAAGCGAACTATTCGGCCACGAGAAAGGTGCCTTCACCGGCGCTCTGTCGACCCGCCTCGGCCGGTTCGAATTCGCCGAAGGCGGCACCTTGTTCCTGGACGAAATCGGCGACATGTCGCTGCAAATGCAGGTCAAGCTGCTGCGCGTGCTGCAGGAGCGCAGTTTCGAGCGCGTCGGCAGCAATCGAACCATTTGCTGCAACGTGCGCATCATCGCGGCCACCCATCGCGACTTGGAGGCGGCCATCGCCGGCGGGCGCTTTCGCGAGGACCTGTATTACCGCCTGAATGTGTTCCCGGTGCAGATGCCGCCGCTGCGCGAACGGCTCGAGGACTTGCCGGTGCTGATCGAGCACTTGGTGCAGCGCCATCGACAGAGCGCGGGCCACAACCTGCGCTTGGACAAGGACGCAATCAACTGCTTGACGCGCAACCCCTGGCCCGGAAACGTGCGCGAACTCGCCAACCTCTTGGAACGCCTGGCCATTTTGTTTCCGGACAAGACCGTCACCGCGGCCGATTTGCCAGAGCGCTACCGCAATCAGGGTGCGACCGCCTGGTTTGGCAATGGCGTCGTCATGATGCCGCCGCGAGAGGGGGACACTACGCGCCGCGCCTCGCCCGCGCTGCTCGAGGAATTACTGGAAAACCCCGCCGAAGAAATCGTCGCGACCGCTGAGCTCGCAGGATTCGAGCTGCCGCGCGGCGGGATGGATTTGAAGGACCATCTATCGGCGATCGAGGTCGGGCTGATCCGCAAGGCGCTCGAAGAAGCCGACGGCACCGTGGCGGAGGCCGCGCGATTGCTGCGCATGCGCCGCACGACGCTGGTCGAGAAGCTGCGCAAATACCGCTTGAGCGCCTGACAAATTATTGACGCCGCGCGCCGCCGGCCGTCGAGCTCCGCCGTAACTGATTGATAGGCGGAGCAAATACCGCCAAGGCACAGAAGTTGCTTTCCTCTTGCGGCATGGCAGCCACGAAACTAGAGCTGATCGAAAACCGGCGCTCCGAATTGCAGGCGGCGTTCGTGGCTTTCGGATCGGTATCGGAGCAACTCTCGAGCGCCTTCGACTCCCTGCGGGCCGAGGTGGCGGAGCTGCGCGCCGAATTGGGCGAAGCGCACGCAGGCAAACAACATCTGGCCGCGCGGCTGGCGGCGCTGATCACGGGTCTCCCGGGCGGCGTGCTGGTCTTGGACAGCGCTTACGTGATTCAGGAATGCAATCCGGCGGCGCGCGACCTGTTGGGCGAACCCCTGCTCGCGCAATCCTTTGCCTCCGTTCTGGCGCGAGCGGCGGCGAATAGCGTCGTGGGTGAGCATACCGAGCTTCGCAACGGCCGGTTCGTCAACATCTCGCGGCGCGAATTGCCGAGCGGCGGCGAGGTGGTATTGCTCGCCGACGTGACCGAGGCGCATCTCATGCAGGTGATGCTGGCGCGTCAGCAGCGGCTCCTCACCCTGGGAGAACTGGCGGCGGGATTGGCGCACCAGATCCGCACGCCGCTCGCCGCGGCATTGCTGTACGCCTCGCAAATGACGCTGCCCGGGCGCAATACCGAGGATCTGGGGCGCTGCGCCGGCAAGACCGTCGCCAGCTTGAAGCAGCTCGACCGGCTGGTGAATGACATGCTGGCGTTCGCGCACGGCGGCGCGGCACGCGAGGCCGTGAGCGTCAGCGCGCTCTTGGAACAAGTGGCCCAGTGGCTGAGGCCTGCGTTGCGCGGCGGCATTCGTTTGACCATCCGCACTCAGGCGAAGGATCTCATGGTGCGCGCGAACGCACCGTCGCTCGTGTCCGCGGTATTGAATTTGGCCACCAATGCACTGCAGGCCGCGAGCGCGGACCTCGACTTGGAATTGCTGGCGCGACGTGGCGCCGCCGGCCGCGCGCAAATCGTCGTCAGCGACAACGGCCCCGGCGTGCCGGCGCACATTCGCGAACGCATCTTCGATCCGTTTTTCACCACGCGGGCGCGCGGCAACGGCATCGGTCTCACCATCGTCAGATCGGTCGTCGAGGCGCATCGGGGCAGCGTGTCGCTCACCGACTCGCCGCATGGCGCCACGTTCATCATCGATTTACCGGCAGAGGAACATGCATGAGTGTCAATGAAGCGGTGCTGGTGGTCGAAGATGATGCAAGCCTGCGCGAGGCATTGGTCGATACCTTGCGCGCGGCGGGTCTCGCGGCGCTGGCGGCGGCCGATGCGGGCGCGGCGCTGCAATTGCTGCAAAGCGATGAGATCGCGTTGGTGATCTCGGATGTGCAGATGCCCGGCGGCGACGGCTATGAGCTTCTGTCCTCGATCAGGCGGCTGCGGCCGGATCTGCCGGTGGTGCTGATGACGGCCTATGGCACGGTCGCTCAGGCAGTTGCGGCCATTCGCGAGGGGGCGACCGATTACATCGTCAAGCCGTTCGATGCGCAGGCGCTGATCGAGATGGCGCGCCGTCAGCTGGCGCAGCGCGTGCTGCCGAACGAGGTGATCGCCCACGATCCGGCGTCGAAGCGCCTGATTGCGCTGGCGCGAAGGTTGGCGGCGAACGACGCGACGGTGCTCATCACCGGGGAGAGCGGCACGGGCAAGGAAGTCTACGCGCGCTTCATTCGCGACCAGTCGTCGCGCGCCGCCGCACCGTACGTCACGATCAATTGCGCGGCCATTCCGGAGAACATGCTCGAGGCAACGCTGTTCGGCTACGAGAAGGGAGCCTTTACCGGCGCGCTCAGCGCGCACGCAGGCAAATTCGAACAGGCCCAACACGGAACGCTGCTGCTCGATGAGATTTCCGAGATGGACTTGGGATTGCAGGCGAAAATCTTGCGCGTACTGCAGGAGCGCGAGGTGGAACGCCTCGGCAGCAGCCGTACCATCAGTCTGGATGTGCGGCTGATCGCAACGTCGAACCGCGATCTGCCGGAGGAAGTGCGCGCCGCACGCTTCCGCGCCGACTTGTATTACCGGCTCAATGTGATGTCGCTGCGCTTGCCGCCGCTGCGCGAACGACGCGGCGACATACTGCCGCTGGCGCGCAGGGCGGTGCAAGCGTGCGCACGCAGCGGCCAGGCGGCCCTGACGCTGTCGACCGAGGCGGAGCGCAAGCTCACGCAGTACGACTGGCCCGGCAACGCGCGCGAGCTCACCAACATCGTGCAGCGCGCCGCCTGGCTCGCCACCGGCGGCATCATCCACGCGGCGGATTTGGACACAGGCGCGATCGATGAACCCGCCGCGACGAGCTCGGCGCAAGAAGCCGGTCTTGGCCATGACCTCAAGGAGCGCGAACGCGAGTTGATTCTGGCGACCCTGCGCGTGACCGGCGGCAGCCGCAAACTGACCGCCGAGCGCTTGGGGATCAGTCCGCGCACCCTGCGTCACAAGCTGCAGCAGTTGAAGGCCGCGGGCGTCAGCGTGCCGCGGGTTCACGACCAGCAATTCATGGCGGTGTAAAGAACATGAGCAGTATGCAGATTCAACAAGTGCTGGCCGAAATGCGCGCGCTGCAGGCGCGCGCATCGGGAGCGGCCGAACCCGCCGTGGTCGGCGCAGAGCCTTCGGAGTTCGCCAATCTGATGAAGAACTCCGTGGATCACATCGCAATCATGCAAAACCAGGCGACCGCGCTGGCGGATTCCTATGAAGCCGGCGACAAGAGCGTCGATTTGACCAAGGTGATGCTGGAGGTGCAAAAGGCCGGCCTGGCGTTTCGCGCCATGACCGAAGTGCGCAACAAGCTCCTCGATGCATACACCCAAGTAATGAACATGTCGGTCTGACCGACCGCGAGGCTTAACCCATGGCTGACATCGTACCTGTTCCTGCGCCGCCGCCGCGCGGCATCGCGGACATTCCCGGGCTCAGACAGGCGGGGCTGCTGGTGGGTGTCGCGGCCGCGGTCGCCGCGGCCATTTGGCTGGTGATCTGGTCGCAAGGCCAGAACTACACGGTGCTCTACGGGCAGCTCTCGGAACGCGAGAGCGGCCAGGTCATGGATGCGCTGACGGCGGCTGGAATCGAATTCAAGTTAAACCCCTCGGGAGCAGTGTCCGTGCCGGAGTCGAAAGTCCAGGAGGCGCGGATTCGCCTGGCGAGCCAGGGCCTGCCGCAGAGCGACTCGATGGGCATCGA
The DNA here is from genome assembly GCA_964422045.1 of uncultured Steroidobacteraceae bacterium. GTDB lineage: Bacteria > Pseudomonadota > Gammaproteobacteria > Steroidobacterales > Steroidobacteraceae > Bog-1198. The sequence goes on along the minus strand of CAYRAC010000113.1, from coordinate 3,565 downwards.
GATGATCCAGAAAGAGTCGGCGCTCGGTTCGAGTTCCATGATGGAGAGTGCCCGCTACCAATCGGTGCTCGAGACCGAGCTCGCGCGAACCATCGTCAAAGTGCAAGGCGTGCAGACTGCGCGCGTGCATCTGGCGCTGCCCAAACCCACGGTGTTCCTGCGCGATGCGCGCAAGGCCACAGCCTCGGTGATGCTGCAGCTGTATCCGGGCCGGCGTCTCGAACCCGGTCAGGTCGCGGCGATCGTGCACCTGGTCGCCTCCAGCGTGCCGGAACTTGCGGCCAGCGACGTGACCTTGGTCGACCAGGCGGGGAGTTTGCTCAATTCACCGGATGAGAATGCCGAGCAGGCCGCGAGCACGCGCCAATTCGCCTACACCCGCCGGCTCGAGCAAAGTTTTCAGCAGCGCATCATCGATCTGCTCGAGCCCATCGTCGGGCAGGGCCGGGTGCGTGCCACGGTCACCGCGGACATGGACTACACCGTCACCGAAGAGACGCACGAGAACTACGATCCGCAAAAGACGGCAGTGCGCAGCGAACAGACCAGCAACGAGCAGCGCAAGGGCGGCGACGGCGCCGAGGGTATTCCGGGGGCCTTGAGCAATCAGCCGCCCGGCACGTCCGGGGCGCCGACCATTCCGGGAGGCGCCACGCCGGGCAATCCCGCGGCCGCCGGCGCCGCGACGGCCGCGAGCGCGGGCCCGAGCTCGACCGCACAGCGCAGTACGCGCAATTTCGAGGTCGATCGCACCCTCTCCTACGTGAAGCAGCCGGTCGGGGTCATGAAACGCCTCAACGTGGGCGTGGTGCTCGATGACTGGCAGAAGACCGATGCCGACGGCAAGGTCGCGACGACCGCGATGAGCGACGCCGATATCAAGCGTTTCTCGCAACTGGTGCGCGAATCCATCGGACTCAAGGAGGATCGCGGCGATCAGTTGAACGTGCTCAATCAAGCATTCAAGAACTCAGCGCCGCCCGGACCCGTCGAGGGTCTGCCGCTGTGGGAGTCGCCGTGGGTCATCCAGCTCGCGAAGCAAATCGTCGGCGCGGGCCTGGTGTTGCTGGTGGCGTTCCTGGTGTTGCGGCCGTTGATGAAATCCTTGACCAAATCCGCACCGCGCATCGGCAGCGCCGGCGTCGAGGCCGGCGGCGAGCTCGACGGCGATCGCGTCAGCATCTCCGGAAAAGGCACGCCGGGGATCAAACTCGCACCCAGTTTTGAGCAGCAGATCGCGGCGGCGCGAACCCTGGTCGGGCAGGATCCAAGACGAGCAGCACAAGTGGTGAAGGAGTGGGTCGCCGCGGATGGCTAACAAGCCCGATGATATCGCCGGAATACAAAGCGCTGCTATTTTGCTGATGAGCTTGGGCGAGCAGGACGCCGCCAACTTGCTCAAACAGCTCGATGCGCGCGAAGTGCAGAAGTTGGGCATTGCCATGGCCGAGATCAAAGAAGTATCGCGTGAGCAGATGACCGCCGTGCTCGACAAGTTCATCGGACTCGCCGACTCGCGGGCGAACATGGCGGGCGGATCCCAAGACTTCGTGCGGCGCGTGCTGACTCAAGCGGTCGGCAAACAAAAGACCGATATGCTGCTCAACCGCGTGATCACGGGCCAGACCGGTCAGGGCATCGAGGCGCTGAAGTGGATGGAGGCAAAGGCGGTGGCGCAAATCATCAGCGGCGAACATCCGCAAATCGCCGCGATCGTGCTGTCGCATCTCGAGCCCGAGCAGTCGGCCGCGATTCTGCCGCTCCTGACCGAGGAGATGCGCACCGAAGTGCTGATGCGCATCGCCAGCTTGAACGAGGTACCGCAGACCGCACTCACCGAACTCGACCAATTGGTCGAGAAACAGGCGAACGTCACGCCGCCGGCGCCGCTGCGCCGGATCGGCGGCGCGCGCACCGTCGCCAATATCTTGAATGCGATGGAGAAGGACAAGAGCGGCGATGAGCTCGGCAAGATCGAAAAGGCCGACAGCGAGATGCATCAACAGATCAAGGATCTGCTGTTCATCTTCGACAACCTGTTGGATGTCGACGATCGCGGCATCCAGGCGCTGCTGCGCGAGGTTGGTTCGGACACCTTGGCGGTGGCGCTGCGCGGCGCGGAGCCCGAAGTGCAGGAGAGAATCCTCAAGAACATGTCGAAACGCGCCGCGGAAATCCTCAAGGACGATATGGAGGCGCGGGGGCCCGTGAAGCTCGCCGATGTCGAGGCGGCGCAGAAGGAAATCGTCGTGATCGCACAGCGCCTCGCCGAGGAAGGCACCATCAGTATCGGCGGCAAGGGCGGAGGCGAGTTTGTCTGACGACAAACGGAAGTCAGGCGACGGCGCGCGGCTGTGGACCGCGCCCGATATGGGCAGCCCGGCCGCCTCGCAAAAAATGGCGACGGTCGGCGGATTGGCCGACTTGCAGGCGGAAGCGCATCGCGAGGCTTTCGAACAGGGACTCGCCGAGGGGCGGGAGGCCGGCCAGGCGCAGGTGCGCGCGCAGGTGGAACGGCTCGCCGGGATGTTCTACGACCTGGCGAAGCCCTTCGAAGTCCTCGACGCGGAGGTCGAGCGCGAACTTCTGACTTTGGCGATGGCGCTGGCGCGGCAAATCGTCCGCCGCGAACTCAAGACCGATCCCACGCAGATCATCGGTATCATTCGCGAGGCCATCGCCGCGCTGCCGGTAGCCGCGCGCGAGGTCCGCGTGCACCTGCATCCGGAGGACGCGGCGGTGGTGCGCGAGAATCTCGCGCCCACGGAAAGCGAACGCGCGTGGTCCATCGTCGAAGATCCGGTGATGGCACGCGGCGGGTGTCAGATCACCACCGCGACATCGCGCATCGATGCGCGCTTGGAAACCCGCCTCGGCGCCATCTTGAGCGAGTTGCTGGGCACGGAGCGGCAGACGGCCGGGGTGCGCGGATGAGCACGGCATCGCGCGAGAGACCGCGGCCCAAGCAATGGGCGGCGGCGCTGGTGCGAGCGCGCGAGCGCATGGCGAACGCCGCCGAGATCGTGGTCGAGGGCACGCTCAACCGCATGGTCGGCATGACGCTCGAGGCCGTGGGCTGCGAGGCGGCCGTGGGCGGGCGCTGTCTGGTCGACACCGCGGAAGGCAAGCAGATCGAGGCGGAGGTGGTGGGATTCTCCGGCGACAAGCTGTTCTTGATGCCCACCGGCGATGTCCGCGGCGTCATGCCGGGCGCACGGGTCATTCCAACGCACAGCGTGTCGTCGGCGGCGGTAGGCGATGAGTTGCTCGGCCGGGTGCTCGACGGCGCCGGACGCCCGCTCGACGGTTTCGGCGACCTCAAATGCACGGACCGCGTTTCGCTGACCGGCGAACCCTTGAATCCGCTCATGCGGCGCGCGATTCGCGACCCGCTCGATGTGGGCGTGCGCTCGATCAACGCGCTGCTCGCGGTCGGCGGCGGCCAACGCATCGGATTGTTCGCAGGCTCGGGCGTCGGCAAGTCGGTGCTGCTCGGCATGATGACGCGCTATACCAAGGCCGACGTCACCGTCGTCGGACTAATCGGCGAGCGCGGCCGCGAAGT
>CAYRAC010000112.1:0-9451 GCA_964422045.1 uncultured Steroidobacteraceae bacterium | reverse complement strand
TCTGGCCATGCTGCGCAACCGCCGCCGCTGGGTCGCGTCATCCGTGACGCTTCGTCGCCATCGCACGATTCCGGCCCCGAGACGCTGTGTCGACCCCACCCTACCTTGATGATGTGATCTCGCGTCCTAAGACCTTGACTGCAGGGCACGTGCGCGGCCTCGCGGATCTGTTGATCGATTGCGTCGAGGGCGGCGCCTCGGTTAGCTTCATGCATCCTCTATCCCTACATACGGCGCTGAATTTCTGGCGCGGGGTCGCCGACGACGTGGCGCGAGGCGCGCGTGCGGTGGTTGTGGCCGAGGATGCCGGTGGACTGGTCGGCACCGTTCAATTGATCCTCGAGCAACCGGAGAATCAGCCGCATCGCGCCGACCTCTCCAAGATGCTGGTGCACCGCAGAGCGCGGCGCCGGGGACTGGGGGCGGCGCTATTGCGTGCGGCCGAGGAGGCCGCACGCGACTGCGGCAAATCGCTGCTGGTACTCGACACGGCGAGCGGCGATGCCGAGCGGTTGTACGCAAAACTCGGCTGGCAACGCGTCGGCGTCATCCCGGGCTTCGCCCTGTGGCCGCGCGGCGGCCGCTGCGACACGACGGTCTTCTACCGCGAGATAGGACCCGCGGCTAAATAACACCGCAGGCGCGCCAATGGCATAAGATGACGCGCCGCGACTTAGACACATGACTCGCATCCAACGGGAGATTGCATGACTTCAGGTGAACCGCGCGAGCTTTGCCGAACGATTGGAAATCGGCAGCTCAGCATGATCGCGATCGGCGGCGCCATCGGCACGGGCCTGTTCTTCGCGAGCGGCGGTGCAATCGCCCAGGCCGGTCCGGGCGGCGCGATGCTGGCGTATGCGACCATGGGTCTCGCGGTGTACTGCATGATGCAGTCGCTCGGCGAGATGGCCACGCAGTTACCGATTGCCGGCTCGTTCGAAGCCTATGCGGAACGCTTCATCGACCCCTCGCTCGCCTTCGCCGTCGGCTGGAATTACTGGTTCAGCTGGGCCATCACGTTGGCGGCCGAGTTGGTTGCGGGCGCCCTGATCGTGCAGTTCTGGTTTCCACATTCGAATTCGACCTTGTGGGCCATGGGGTTTTTCTCCGTCCTGCTGGCGCTCAACCTTTTGTCGGTCAAAGCCTATGCCGAGGCCGAGTACTGGTTCGCGGGAATCAAAGTGGTCACGGTGATCATTTTCGTCGCGGTGGGCGTGCTGATGATCGCCGGGATGATGGGCGATCATAACGCGGGATTTCACAATTGGACCTTGAGCGATCCCGCCAATGGCACGCGGGCGCCGTTCGTCGGCGGCCTATCGGCCGCGCTGGCGGTGTTTCTGGTGGCGGGATTCGCTTTCCAGGGAACCGAAGGCGTGGGTCTCGCCGCGGCGGAAACCGCCGACCCGGCGAAGAATGTGCCGAAGGCGATCCGCAGCGTATTTTGGCGCATATTGTTGTTCTACATCGGTTCGATTTTCGTCGTCGGTACGCTGATCGGTTATACGGATCCGAATCTGTTGAACGGCGACGAAAGTCACATCGCTTATTCGCCGTTCACCATGGTGTTTCAGCAACTGCCGAGGATCGGCTACTACGCCGCCAACCTCATGAACGCCGTGATTCTGTCGTCGGTGTTGTCGTGCGGAAACTCCTCGATGTATGTCGCCTCGCGCATGCTGTATGCGATGTCGCACAGCCACAAGGCGCCGTCGATGTTCGGTCAGCTCAATCGACGCGGCGTGCCGGTGGCGGCCCTCCTGGCCACCGGCTTGATCAGCGCGCTGGCCTTTTTCTCCACCTATGTGGGCGAGCACAAGATCTATCAGATCTTCTACAACGCCTCGAGTTTGACGGGGTTCATCATCTGGCTCGGCATCGCAGTCTGCCACCTGCGATTCCGCAAGGCATGGGTCGCGCAGGGCCGCAGCCTCGATGACCTGAAGTTCCGCGCCAAGTTCTATCCCTACGGCCCGTGGCTCGCGGTGATTCTGTTCGTCGCGGTGCTATTCGGTGCCAACATCGGTGTGTTCCAGGCACCGGTATTCTCCTGGTTCGACTTCATTACCGGCTATCTCATGATTCCAATCTTCGTTGTGCTGTATCTCGGCCACAAACGCTACAACCACACGCGCGTGGTCCCTCTCAAGGACTGCAACTTCGAATTGGAATGATGGCGAGGCCATAGCGCAAAGCAGCGAGGTATCCCGCGGTGAAGCAGCCCATCGAAGTCCGCAGCTTTCTCATCGAACGTGGTATCGAGCACGTCAAGATCGGCGTCTTCGACACCGACGGCGTCATGCGCGGCAAATACTTGAGCCGCGACAAGTTCCTGTCGGCGCTCGACAAGAATCTCGGTTTCTGCGATGTGATTCTCGGCTGGGATTCGAACGACCAACTCTACGACAACACCCGATTCACCGGCTGGCACACCGCTTACCCCGATGCGACGGTCCGCGTCCTGGCGGACACGCAACGCGAGATCCCATTCGAGCCGAAGACCGCGCTGTTTCTGGGCGAATTCGCCGGCCGCGCCGAAGCGGTATGTCCGCGGGGCACGCTGCGGCGGGTGCTGCAGCGAGCCGCGCGCTTGGGCTACACGGTGAGCGCAGCCGCGGAGTTCGAATTCTTCATGTTCGAGGAAACGCCGCAGTCGGTCCGCGACAAAGGTTACCGGCAGCTGAAGACCCTGACGCCGGGCGCGTTCGGCTATTCGGTCCTGCGCAGCACCGTGCATTCGGATCTGTACCAAGAGCTGCTCGATCTCGCGCAGAGCATGCGCTTTCCGATCGAAGGCTTGCACACCGAGACCGGGCCGGGCGTGCTCGAAGCCGCCCTCACGTATTGCGAGGCCCTCGAAGCCGCCGATCGGGCGGCGCTGTTCAAGACCTTCGCCAAGATTCTCGCGCAACGCAACGGGCTGATGGCGACCTTCATGGCCAAGTGGTCGAACAGCGTGCCCGGCCAGAGCGGCCATTTGCACCTGTCATTACGCACCGCCGAGGGCGCGAGCGTATTCCACGATCCTGCGAAGCCTCATGACATGTCGGATGCCATGCGCTGGTTCGTCGGCGGCCAGCAAGCGCTGATGCCGGAGTTCTTGGCCATGGTCGCGGGCACGGTGAACAGCTATTCGCGCCTCGTGCCCGGATACTGGGCTCCGACCTCCGCGACCTGGGGGGTTGAAAACCGCACGACGGCGCTGCGCGTGATACGCGGCGGTCCCTCGAGCCAGCGGGTCGAGTACCGCATTGCGGCTGCGGACATCAATCCCTACATTGCGCTCGCCGCGGCGATCGGCTCCGGGCTTTGGGGAATCGAGCATCGCATCGAGCCGGACGCGCCCATCGAGGGCAATGCCTACGACCGCGAGCACGCGCCCGAGCGCCGCCTGCCCGCCACTCTCTACGAAGCCGCGGATCGACTGGCAGCGTCCGCTGCGGCGCCGGCGCTGTTCGGCCCGGAGTTCGTCGCGCACTATGCAGCGACCCGGCACTGGGAAGAGCGAGAATTCCGCAAGGCGATCACCGACTGGGAACTCGCGCGCTATTTCGAAATCATTTGAGCACAGGCATGACCGAGACACTCAAGACCATCAGCCCCGTCGACGGCCGGATTTACGTCGAACGGCCGCTCGAATCATCCGCCGGCATCGATCGCGCGCTCGACTTTGCACGGGCGACTCAGCACGTGTGGGGCGCACTGCCGTTGGCCGCGCGCTGCGAGATGCTGGGGCGCTCGATCGACGCCTTTGTGGCGAAGGGCGCCGAAATCGCGGCTGAAATCACCTGGCAGATGGGCCGCCCAATCCGCCATGCGCCGAGCGAGGTCCGCGGCTTCGAAGAGCGTGCGCGCTATATGCTCGGGCTCGCACCGCAGGCGCTCGCCGCCATCGAACCGGGCGCCAAGGAGGGCTTCCGGCGCCAGATCAAGCGGGTGCCGCTCGGCGTCGTCGTGGTCGTGGCGCCGTGGAATTATCCGTACTTGACCGCAGTCAATGCGCTGTTGCCGGCACTGATCGCCGGCAACACGGTGGTGCTCAAGCACTCGCATCAAACGCCGTTGTGCGCCGAGAGGCTGTTCGAAGCGTTCGCCGCCGCGGGCGTTCCGGCCGGCGTATTTCAATACCTGCATCTGTCGCATGCAGATACCGGGCGCATGATGGGCGACGCGCGCGTCGCGAGCGTATGTTTCACGGGGTCGGTGTCCGGCGGGCGCGCGGTGGTGGCGGCGACTGCCGCGGGGTTTGCCACCTCCGGACTCGAACTCGGTGGCAAAGATCCGGCGTACGTGCGCGGCGACGCCGACCTCGCGCACGCCGTCGACTCCTTGACGGACGGCGCTTTCTTCAACGCCGGCCAATCCTGCTGCGGTATCAAACGCATCTATGTGGCGGCGGAGCGCTATGACGAATTTGTCGCCGGCGTGGTCGACCTCACGCAGAAGTATCGGCTGGGTTCGCCCCTCGATCCGGAAACGACGCTGGGGCCGGTGGTGCGCAGTTCCGCCGCCGCGGCCGTCCGCTCGCAAGTCCACGAGGCGGTGTCGCGCGGCGCGCGCCAGCTCATCGACCAGCGGCTGTTCGCCGCCGATTCCCCGGGAACCCCGTATCTCGCGCCGCAAGTCTTGGTCGATGTCGACCACTCGATGGCGATCATGCGCGACGAGACCTTCGGACCGGCGGTCGGCATCATGAAGGTCGGTTCCGATGAGCAGGCCCTGCGGCTGATGAACGACAGCGAGTTCGGACTGACGGCCGCGATTTTCTCCGCAGACGCCGCGCGCGCCGAAGTGCTCGGCGATGCGCTCGAGGCCGGCACCGTGTTCCTCAACCGCTGCGACTACCTCGACCCGTCGCTGGCATGGACCGGCGTGAAGCATTCGGGGCGCGGCTGCACCTTGTCGAGCGTCGGTTTCGAGCAATTGACGCGGCCCAAGTCCTATCACTTCAAGGTTTCTACATGAATCAATCGTTGCGCGGCAATTGGAATTACCCCACCACCATCTGGGCCGGGCCGGGCCGGATCAGCGAGCTCGCCGCGGCGTGTTCGCTCACCGGCATGAAGCGCCCGCTCATCGTCACCGATGAGGGTCTCGTCGCTGCGCCGATGATCAAGAGCGCATTGGCCGCGGTGAAAGATTCCGCGTTGTTCGGCGAGGTCAGAGGCAATCCGGCCGGCCGTCACGTCGAGGCGGGTCTGCGCGCCTATCGCGCCGGCGGCCACGATGGAGTGATCGCCTTCGGCGGCGGCTCGGCTCTCGATGCCGGCAAGGTCGTGGCATTCATGTCGGGTCAGACTCGGCCGCTCTGGGATTTCGAGGACGTCGGCGACTGGTGGACCCGGGCGGATCCCGCCGGGATCGCACCGGTCGTTGCAGTTCCGACCACCGCCGGCACGGGCTCCGAAGTCGGCCGCGCCGGCGTCATTCTCAATGAGGAAACGCACCAGAAGAAGATCATCTTCCACCCGAAAATGATGCCGCGCGTGGTCATCTCGGATGCAGAGCTCACGATCGGCTTGCCGCGCGCGGTGACCGCGGCCACGGGAATCGATGCATTCGTGCATTGCTTCGAGGCGTTTTGCGCCCCCGGATTTCATCCTCTCGCGGACGGTGTGGCCCTCGAAGGCATGCGGCTCATTCATCAATATCTGCCGCGGGCCTGCGCGAACGGCAAGGACATTGAAGCACGCGCGCACATGCTGGCCGCGGCAACGATGGGCGCGACCGCCTTCCAAAAGGGCCTGGGCGGCGTGCATGCGATCGCACACCCGGTGGGGTCCTGGTTCAACACGCATCATGGGCTGACGAATGCCGTCATTCTGCCGTACGTCATGACATTCAACCGCAATGCAATCGCCGACAAGGCCGACACCATCGCGCGCGTGCTCGATCTGCCGGCGCGCGGCTTCGATGGATTCTTGGCGCAGGTCATGCGCATGCGACGCGAACTCGACATACCGCATTCGCTGGCGGAAATCGGCGTCAGCATCGACAAGGCCGACATCATCGGCCGCGAAGCGGCGATCGATCCGTCGGCCGGCGGCAACCCCATTCCAGTCGCGGCCGCCGAGCTCGAGCATATTTTTCGCGCGGCAGTGAGGGGCCGGTTGGACGACGTGGGAAGCGCCGCATGACGGGGCCGCGGATTCTGGTCATCGACGGCAATGTCGCGGAGATCCGCGCCCGGCAGACTGCAGCCTTGGGCTACGACTCGGGAACCGGCTACGCGGAGGTTCTGCGGCGCATCGATGCGTCGCTGCGCGTCGACATCCTTACCGCCGCGGACGGCACATCGCTACCGCCGGGCGTCGCTCTCAACAGCTACGACGGCGTCACCATGACCGGTTCGGCGCTCAACATTTACAACGGCGGCGCGCCGGTGATGCGCCAAGTCGAACTGGCCAAGGCCGTTTTCGCCGCCGGATTGCCTTTCTTCGGCAGCTGCTGGGGATTACAGGTGGCCGTGACTGCCGCCGGCGGCGAAGTTCGTGCCAATCCCCGGGGCCGTGAGTTCGGCTTCGCGCGGCGCATCCTGCAGAGCGACGCCGGACGCGAGCACCGGCTGTTCATGGGCAAACCGCTCACCTTCGAAGCGCCGACCGTTCACCGCGACGAGATTGCCTCACTGCCGTGGGGAGCTGAAATATTGGCGGAAAATGATTTCGGCGTGCAGGCGGCGTCGTTTACGCATGCTCAGGGTACCTTTTGGGGCGTGCAGTACCATCCGGAATACGATTACCGGGATATCGCGGCAGCAGCCGAACGGTATGGCGACACGCTGGTGAGCGAGCAGATGTTCCAAGACCGGGCGGCGCTCGCGGCGTTCGCGGCCGAACTTCGCGCGCTGCAGAGCAACCCCTCCGATGCAATTCTGCTGTGGAAGCATGGGCTCGGACCCGCCATGCGCAAAGAGTCGCTGCGCTTGCTCGAAATCCGCAATTGGTTGCAGGCCAAAGTGGTCCCCTACACCGCTCGACATACCTAGCTGCTGCGCAAGGCCTTGCGCAACGCGGCCAAGCCCCGGCCGATCTGTTGCGGGTCGGCGGCACCGTAGCCGAATATCAGTCCCGACCTCGGTGGCCCGATGTAGTACCGGCTGAGGGTATGGATTTTCACGTGGTGCTTGAGCAGCGCGTCCGCCAACCGATCGAGATCCACCGGCGCACGGGCGAATGCGGCGACGTGCATGCCGTAAACCGACGGAATGGGATCGAGCCACTGCGCAAAATCCTGGCGCAGAGAATCGAGCAGCAGTCGGCGGCGCTGTTGGTAGATGCTGCGCATCTTGCGCACATGGCGCGTCAAACGACCTTCGGCGATGAACGCCGCGACACCGATCTGTACCGGAGTCGAGCAATGCCAGTCGAGGCAGTTCTTGGCGGCAATCAGCGTGCGCAGGGCCCACTGCGGCGCGATGATGAAGCCGAGCCGCAGCGCCGACAGCATGCACTTTGAAAACGTGCCGACATAGAAGACGACATCGGCGGCATGGCGCGTTCTGAGCGCCTCCAGCGGACTGCCGTCGTAGCGAAATTCACCGTCGTAATCGTCTTCGACGATGACGGCGCCGCGGCGGCGCGCGAATTCGACCAGCGCCTGGCGCCGGTGCGTCGACATCGTCACGCCCAAGGGAAACTGATGCGACGGGCAAACGCAAATGATGCCGGCATCAGCCGGCAGTTGCTCGACGATGAGTCCTTCGGCATCGACCGCTACGGGCACCAATTTTGCGCCGGCGGCGGCAAACGCGACCCGCATGGGCGGATACCCAGGATCCTCCATCGCGACGACGGTTGTCCCCGACACGACCAGCACGCGCGCCAACAAGTCGAACGCCTGTTGCGCTCCCGAGGTCACCAGGATGTCGTCCGCGCGGCAGGACACCGCGCGCGTCACCGCGATGTGCCGGGTAATGGCGTCGCGCAGCGAGTAATTGCCTTGGTTTCCCTGCGCGCTCTTGTAGCTTGCGGGCTTGCGCTCGAGACCGCGCAGTTGCTGTGCGCTCAGCCTTCGAAAAACATCGAACGGGAATAGCCGTGAATCGACCAAGGCGGGGCGAAAATCGACCGGCGCTACCTTGGATGGCCGAACTTGGGCCGGCGGCGGATCGCGCCAGAAGCCCATGGCCGCCGTCACCTCGGGGCGCAGCCAGAATGCGTTCAAGCGCCGGTCGGGAGCCGCTGGACCCGGCGCCGCGGGCCGCGGCGGCGGCCGCGCAATCTTGTCGGCAACATAAGTGCCGGAGCCCTGCCGGGTGAACAGGTACCCTTCGTTCAGCAGCTTTTCGTACACCTCGATTGCCGTGTTTCGCGACACGCCGAAAAAGCTCTCCGAGTGTCGCGACGGCGGCAGCTTGGCGCCCGCCGCCAGTCGACCGTCGAGAATTGCCGCTTTGAGTTGACCGTACAGATTGCGCGCGGATCCGCGCGAGCCCTTGGCCGCGAGGTCGAGCTCGAATTCGAACAGTGGCTGCATTGCACTCATTCTTTGCAAAGTGGACCAGCGACTTTTCCCGCAAGTGGATCTTCTGAGCGAGACCGCCGCGGCATACATTCTTTCGCGGTGCCCCGGATTTCAAAAGGGGCCGGGAGAAGCGAGCATGTTACATGAGGTCGCCGCGCGCGCGAGCGCGGGCGTGATGCTGATCTTGATGAGTGCGTTCAGCCATGCGGCGACGCCATCCGCGCCGAGCGCTGCCATTGCCGCCGCCGTCGCCGACCCCGCGCGACCGGCATCCGACACGGTCCGCGATGTCAACCGCAAGCCGCTGGCGATGCTGGCATTCGCCGGCGTCAAGCCGGGCGACAAGGTCGCCGACTATGCCGCCGGCGCCGGCTACTTCACCCGCTTGTTTGCCGATGTCGTCGGCGCGACGGGCCATGTCTACGCCAGCGTGCCGAGCGCGCTGTTTCAATACCCAAACATCGTCAAGGGCATTGCCGAGATCGAGACCTACGCCGTCAACCGTCCGAATGTCACCGTGACGTTCGCATCCGCGGTGGATGCCGCGCGGTACCCGGAGAAGCTCGACCTGTTCTGGATTTCGCAAAACTACCACGACTTGCATGACCGCTTCATGGGACCCGTGGACATGGCGCTATTCAATCGCGCCGTCTATGCGGCGCTGAAGCCCGGTGGCGTCTACATCGTGCTGGACCACGTTGCGGCCGCCGGCTCGGCGCCGGACGTGACCGATACCTTGCACCGGATCGAGCCCGCCACGGTGCGCCGTGAAGTCGAAGCCGCGGGCTTTCGGTTCGAGGGCGACAGCACGCTTCTCGCAAATGCGGCGGATCCGCATACGGCGGGTGTGTTCGACCCGTCGATCCGAGGGCGCACCGACCAGTTCATTCTAAAATTCAGGCGGCCGCGCTCGCCGTAACCTTACGCTTCCGGTGTTCATGCCGCCGCCGTCCGTGCGCTGATCCGTGCCTTGCGCAGGCGT
>CAYRAC010000111.1:0-9500 GCA_964422045.1 uncultured Steroidobacteraceae bacterium | reverse complement strand
TCCTGGGCGTGCTGCTGGTGCTCGCCTATCGTCGCGCGGGCTTGGCTCGAAGTTCGGCAGTTCTCGGCCTGCTGTGGCTTTCCTATTGGCTGTTCGGCCGCTCGCCCGAATGGTGGAAGCTGCTCGTCACGGTTCCCTACCTGCTGCTGCTGCTGCTCAACCTACGGCCGCTGCGTCGCAACCTGCTGACACGCCCATTCTTGAGAAGTTACCGCCGGCTGCTGCCGCCGATGTCGGCGACCGAGCGCGAGGCGCTGGCTGCGGGAACGGTGTGGTGGGACGGAGAGTTGTTTTCGGGCGGACCCGATTGGCAAAAGCTCATGTCGGCGAAAGCGCCGGCGCTCAACCCGGCCGAGCGCGCGTTTCTCGAGGGACCCTGCGAGGATCTATGCGCCATGCTCGATGACTGGGACATCACGCACGTCCGCGCGGATCTGCCGCCCGACGTGTGGGCTTTCATCAAGGAGCAAGGTTTTTTCGGGATGATCATCCCGCGGCGCTACGGCGGATTGGAATTTTCGGCGTACGCGCATTCTTGCGTGCTCTGTAAAATCGCATCGCGCTCGGGCGTCGCATCCTCGACGATTGCGGTGCCAAATTCACTCGGGCCGGCCGAACTGCTGCTGCACTATGGTACCGAAGCGCAGAAGAACCATTTCCTGCCGCGCCTCGCCCGCGGCGAGGAAGTGCCGTGCTTCGCGCTCACCGGGCCGCGCGCCGGCTCCGATGCCGCCTCCATTCCCGACACCGGCGTCATCTGCAAAGGCGAATGGCAGGGCGCGCAAATCGTCGGGATCAAACTCAACTTCTCGAAACGCTACATCACGTTGGCGCCGGTCGCGACCGTGATCGGACTTGCGTTTCGCCTCTTCGACCCGCACGGGCTCATGGGCGGCCGCGCCGATCTCGGCATCACCTGTGCCCTGATTCCGCGCGCTGCGCCCGGCGTCATCATCGGCCGGCGTCACTTTCCGCTGAACGTTCCTTTTCAGAACGGACCCATTCAGGGACATGATGTGTTCGTGCCGTTGGATGCCATCATCGGCGGTTTCGCGATGGCCGGCCAAGGATGGCGCATGCTGGTCGAGCAGCTGTCGGTGGGCCGCTGTATCTCTCTACCGTCGAGCGCCACCGGCGGCGCCCAGGCGGGCGTTTATGCGACCGCAGCCTATGCGCGAATACGCCGCCAGTTCAACATGTCCATCGGACGCTTCGAGGGCGTCGAGCAAGTGTTGGCGCGCATGGCCGCGCGCACCTACATCATGGATGCGGCGCGTTCGGTGACAGCCGGCGCGATCGACCGCGGCGCGAAACCGTCGGTGCCATCCGCCATCTTGAAGTACCACCTGACCGAATTCAGCCGCATGATCGCCAACGATGCCATGGACGTGCATGGCGGCAAGGGGATTTGCCTCGGCCCGAAGAATTATCTCGGGCGTGGCTACCAGATCGTGCCGGTCGCGATCACGGTCGAAGGCGCCAACATCTTGACCCGCAGTCTGATTATTTTCGGCCAGGGCGCGATCCGCTGCCACCCCTTCGTGTTGCGCGAAATGAATGCGGCGCGCAATCCGGATCACGACGCGGGCGTCGCCGAATTCGATAGCGCGTTTCTGGGTCACGTCGGGTTCGCCATTTCGAACGCCGTGCGCTCGCTGGTCATGGCATTGACATTCGCGCGTTTCACCAAAGTGCCGCGCCTGCCGGCAACCGCACGCTACTTCCAGCACGTGAATCGCTACAGCGCGTCGTTCGCGCTCGCGGCCGATGTCGCGATGCTGACGCTCGGCGGCTACCTCAAAAAGAAGGAAGCCTTGTCGGCCCGCTTGGGCGACGTCTTGTCGGCGATGTATCTGGCGTCGATGGTACTGAAGCACTACGAAGATCAGGGGCGCGAAGCCGCCGATTTGCCGCTGGTCGAATGGGCTTGCCGCAGTCTCCTCTATCAGGCCCAGGAGCAATTGCATCTGTTCTTGCGCAATTTCCCCTCGAGGCCGCTGGCAGCTTGCATGCGCCTGTTGATATTTCCGCGCGGCCTCACCTATTTTGCGCCGAGCGACCGCTTGGGAAGCGCCATCGCCGATCTGATCATGAATCCGACCGCAGCGAGGGAGCGTTTGAGTCGGGATATCTATAAGACCCAAACGGCGCACAATCCCTTGGGGTTGCTGCAAGAGGCCTTGGTTTTATCGACCATGGCTGAATCCTTGGAGAAACGCATTCGCGTAGACGGCATCAAGAGCGGGCAAGTCGCTGCGCTCGACCTGCCGGGACAGATCGCCCAGGCCCTGCAGCTGGGCATTCTGAACCAGGCGGAAGCGGCGGTTCTGCGCGATTACGAAGCCAAGATATCGCAGCTTCTCGACGTCGACGATTTCGCGCCGCACGAGCTGGCGGCGGGCAGTCCTTAAGCCCCCCCGGATCGAGGTTTGGGCACGCCTTGTGATCCGTATTCGTCTCTGCCGGGCTGCGGCTGTAAGATGGGCCAGCCGTCCGCCATCCTTTAGGAGATCCAAATGAGCCGTCTACTTCTCGCGCTGGGCGTTGCCTTGATCTGCGGTTTCGCCGTGGCGCAGGACCGGTCGCCGCCCGCCGCGAATGCCGAGGTCTATATCATTGCCCCGCACAACGGCGCCACCGTGCATGGCCCGGTGACCGTGCGTTTCGGATTGAAAGGCATGGGAGTCGCTCCGGCGGGCGTCAAATTCGACAACACCGGACACCATCACCTGTTGGTCGACATGGACTTGAGCGAAGTAAAGCTCGACGAGCCGCTGCCGGCCACCGACAAATTGCTGCATTTCGGCAAGGGTCAAACCGAGACGACCCTCAACTTGGCGCCCGGTAAGCACACGCTCGAACTCGTGTTCGCGGACTATCTGCACAAGTCTTTCGATCCGCCGCTGCATTCGAAGAAAATCACCATCACCGTGGAATGATCGATGCGGCGCAGCGACGCCCGTGCGATTCTGCATATCGACATGGACGCCTTCTACGCGTCCGTGGAAGAACAGGATCGTCCGGAACTGAAGGGCAAGCCGTTGATCGTCGGCGGCACCGGCGGCCGCGGCGTGGTCGCGGCGGCGAGTTACGCGGTGCGCCGTTTTGGCGTGCGCTCGGCCATGCCGATGCGTGAAGCCCTGCGCCGCTGCCCCGAGGCGATATGCGTGCAGCCGCGCATGATGCGCTACCGCGAGGTGTCGGAACGAGTCTTCGCGATTTTCCACGAATTCACTCCGCGGGTGGAGGGCCTATCCCTGGACGAGGCGTTTCTCGACGTCACCTCGAGTCTCACGCTCATGGGAAGCGCGGCGGCGATCGGCCGCGAAATCCGCCGGCGCATCCTCGCGCAAACCGGTCTCACCGCGTCGGTCGGCGTTGCACCGAACAAGCTGCTGGCGAAAATCGCGTCGGATTTGCACAAGCCCGATGGCATGTGCTGTATCGCTACCGACAACGTGCACGCGATTTTGGATGGACTGCCCATCGAGAAATTGTTCGGCGTCGGGCCGAAGAGCTTGCCCGCCGTGCACGCTGCGGGCATTCGCACGTTCGGCGATCTGCGATTGGCCGGCGATGCCCAGGTGTGGCGAGCGTTCGGCAAGCACGGCAACGTCATGCGCGAGCGAGCGAGCGGCGTGGATGATCGGCCGGTGGAAGCGAATCGCGAGGAAAAATCCATCAGCGCCGAAGAGACCTACGCCACCGATCTTCGCGGCGTCAAAGCGCTCACGGCGCAGGTGCTGCATTTGGCGGACCGCGCGGCAGCTCGCTTGCGTGTGCACGAGCTTGCCGCCGGCCGTGTGAGCGTCAAAATCCGCCGCGCCGACTTCACCACTTATACTCGGCAACGCGCGTTGCAGCCGCCCACGCGGGACACGGCCGTGGTTTCGGCGGCCGCGACGCTGCTGCTCGAGCAATGGCTGGCCACGCAGCCGAACGCCGCTATACGGTTGTTGGGAGTCGGCGTCAGCGATTTGCAGCTGCCGCCGCAGCGCGAACTCTTCGGCGAGGGCGCCGCCGTGTCGCGATTGGATTCGGCGATCGACGGCATCCGCGAGCGCTTCGGAACGGGCATGTTGACTCGCGCCAGCCTGTTGCCCGAGGCGACCAGCCGCTCGCGAACCGGCGGCTGACTTGGTATACCGGCCATGTATCTGAACTTCTTCGGTCTGAACGAAAAGCCCTTCGCGATCACGCCGGATCCGCGCTACTTGTACTTGAGCGAGCGGCATGCCGAAGCTCTGGCGCACCTGCTGTACGGCATCAACGAATCCGGCGGCTTCATTCAGCTGACCGGCGAGGTCGGCACCGGCAAGACAACGGTGGTGCGCACACTTCTGTCGCGCGTTCCCCACCATGCGGACGTCGCCGTCATCCTGAATCCGCGGGTGACCCCGGTCGAATTCCTGCTCACCATCTGCGAAGAGCTGGGTCTCGACATTGCCGCCGCGGATCGCGACAGCGTCAAGCAAATGGTGGACGCGCTGAATCGCCGCTTGCTGGAGGCACACGCCGAGGGTCGGCGCATCATCGTGATCGTCGACGAAGCACAGAACCTGTCGGCCGAGGTTTTGGAGCAGGTGCGCCTGCTCACAAATCTCGAGACCCCCACGCAGAAGCTGCTGCAAATCATTTTGATCGGGCAGCCGGAACTTCGTGAGTTGCTGGATCGCACCGAGCTGCGTCAGCTGGCACAGCGCATCACCGGACGCTACCATTTGGAGTCGCTGACCCGGGAGGAGACGCGCGGCTATGTGCGCCATCGGCTGCGCGTCGCCGGCGCCTCGGGAGAAATCTTCACTGCATCGGCCCTCACCGAAGTGCACCGCTTGTCGGCGGGCACACCGCGCGTCATCAATGTCACTTGCGACCGCGCACTGCTCGGCGCCTATACACGCGAGACGCGAAAGGTGACGGCGGGGTTGGTGCGGCTCGCGGCGGGCGAAGTCTACGGCCGGCGCTTCGTCCCCCGCTGGCTTGGCTGGCTCGCCGGGAGCCTCGGGCTCATCGCCGTGGCGGGCGCCGGCTTCGTCGGCTGGCAGTTATGGGAGCGGCAGATATTCCCGCTGCGCGTGTTCGACGCCAAGCCGCTGCACCGCAAGGCCGCGACGCCCGCTGCCGCGCCACCGCAGGCAGCAATCGCGCCCGCCGCGACGTCGACCCCGGCGCCTGCGGCGCAGTCCGCCGCCTCTCCCGCCGTAGCGGTTGCGCCCGCACCGGCCGTGTCGATCAACGCCTTGCTCGCCGCGAACAGCGCCAACACCGGCGACGCGGCGGCCTTTCGGCGCCTGCTGTCGCTGTGGGGAACTGCCATGGCGGATGACAAAGACCCCTGCGGACAGGCGGCCAAGGCAGGCTTGTCGTGCCTCGAGCAGCGCGGTTCCTGGGCGCAGGTACGCGCCTTGAACCGGCCCGCCATCCTCACTTTGACCGACGCGCGCGGACAACGGCATCGGGTGGTGCTGTCGGCGCTGGATGACCAGTTCGCGACGTTATATCTGGGCGAGGACACGCAGCGCGTCCCGGTGGATGAGTTGTCGCGCGATTGGTTCGGCGAATTCACCGTCGTCTGGAAACCGAAAACTTCGCACACCCATCCTTTGTCCTTGGGCATGCAGGGCGACGAAGTCCGTTGGTTGCGCCGCAGCCTCAACGCCTTGCAGGGCGGCGCGTCGGACCCGGAACACGGCGATGTCTACGATGAAGAATTGGCGATTGCCGTGCAGAACTTTCAGCGCGAACACCGGCTGAACGTCGACGGCGTCGCGGGAGTCCAAACTCAAGTGGTGCTCGATACCGCGTTGGCGGAACCCGGTTCGCCGTTGTTGTTGCCGAACGCAGCGCGCGGCGGCTAGGAATCTGCATGTCATTCATTCTCGACGCACTCAAGAAATCGGAGCTGGAACGGCAGCGGCAATCCGTGCCGGGCCTGATGGACACACGCACGCTGCAGCGGCGCAATCGCCTGCCCGTCTGGGCGGTTGCGCTGTGCGTGCTGTTGACCGTGAACCTGCTGGTGCTCACTTTCGTCCTGACGCGCAGGAGCGTCCCCGCTCTGCCCGCCGCGCCGGCGCCGCTCGCGGCAACCGCGCAGCCGGTAGCGGCCGCGCCGCAGCAGCACTTCAGCCCGATGGATGCGGCGCCGGTTTTCGCGCCGGAAATCCCGGTCGCCGATAACCCCAACCCGGCACCCGCCGAGCCGCCGCAAGCCCACAGCGCCCCGCACCTGGCCCGTCCTGACCCGCTGTTGACGGAGCAGGAAGCCAAGCCGGAAGACCTCGAATCGCTGCCCACTATCAACGAGCTGAATTTGACCGGCGCGCAAGCGCTACCCGAGCTGCATCTCGACGTCCATGTTTACTCGACCAATCCGGCGGAGCGGTTCGTGTACATCAACATGCGCAAGTATCACGAGGCCGCCAGGCTCCAGGAGGGACCTACCGTCGAGCGCATCCGCCGCGACGGCGTGGTGTTGAATTACCAGGGCCTGCGCTTCGTCCTGCCGCGGCAATAATGGCGATCGCGCCGCCGATCGGTCGCTACTCCGCCAAGACGAAGGTCACTTTCAAGCGCACGCGATACTCGGTGATCTTGCCTTTGACGATGACCACGTCCTGGCTCGCCACCCACGCGCCCGCCACGTTCTTCAATGTCTTGGTGGCGCGCTTCACGCCGCTGTCGAGGGCATCTTCGAAGCTCTTTTTGGATGACGCGATGATTTCCGTGACTCGTGCAACTGACGACATATTCGACTCCGCTATCTTTGAGTTTTTGACCCCGACATCCTGACAGACGCGGACCGAGCCGCGCAATCGACGCCACTAGCCTGCACCTCCGCGCGTCGTTACCATGTTGACCGATCGATATGTTTCGAGCGGAGAATCGCGGTCTTGGGTTATCAGCATGCGGCGCGCGTTGCCCTTGCGGCCTGGACGATGGTTGCGGTGAGCGCGGACGCTCGAGCGGGCGCCATCGCCGGCGCGGTCGCGTTTCCGAGTCAGCGCGTGCCGTCGTTGACGGTTTACGCCGCGGGCATCGATAGCTCGCGCGTCGCGTCCGTGCAGCTTGCCGCAGGGCAGGCGAATTTCACGCTCGAGGTACCCGCCGGCCGCTACCTGGTATTTTCCGCCCCGCGTGATGCCGACGCTCCCAATATCTACGGCGCCTACACGCAGTACAGCCTGTGCGCGCTCCACGCATCCGGCGACAAGTGCGAGAACCATACCTTGATTCCAGTCAGCATCAGCGCGAAATCGCCACGCGCGTCGGTGTCGATCGATGATTGGGATTTGACCGACGACGTCGCCGCGCGCATCGACCGCATGCTGGGAATTGCCGCCGCGAATACCGCTCCGGATCCCGATGCCTTGAGCGCGCCGCGCTTTTCTGAATACCCGAGCACCTCGTTTGCCACCGACGCCCCGCGGGTCGATTTCGAGGGCAGCGAATTATCGCAGCAGGAGCGCGCGGTCGTGCTGCGCGCGTTTCAGAATGGTCCAAATTTCGCCGGCCACCTCACCGCCGTGTTGACGCGCTGCGGGCCGGACTGCAGCCGCCTCGTGCTCGTCGATTGGCGCAGCGGTCAAGTGCAGGAACCGGCAGCGCTCGCCGATATCCGCGGACCCCTGCCGTGCCGCAGCGATGCAGGCCTGCAGTTGCGACGCGACAGCCGGCTGCTGAGCATCTCGCGCACGCGCGGTACCCGCATCGCCACCGAGTATTACGTGTGGAATCAAAAAAATGCACAGCTGGTACAAAGCGGTGAATATCTGCGCACGCTGCAGACCTATTGCGCGGCTGCGGCACACTAAGCCCGATCATGCGATGATTGAGCCATGCGCAAGATCTTAACGCTGACCATGAGCGGCCTGGTGACCGTGTTGCCGCTGGCACTCACGGTCTATGTGATTTGGTGGCTGGTGCATACGGTCGAAGGCTGGCTGCGCCGCGCGTTGATTGCGTTGCACATCGTGAGTCCCGAGCATTATTGGCCGGGTTCAGGGTTGATTGCCGGGTTTCTGCTGTTGCTGGTCGTCGGCAGTTTGGTCAACGCCTATGCCGGCAGGATTCTGCTCAAGTATTGGGACGATTTTCTGGGCCGCATTCCGCTGGTCAAGACCCTGTACGGCGGGTTTCGCGATGTCGTGAGCCTGCTGCCTTCCGGCAGCGGCGAGAAGCGCGACTTGCAGCGTGTGGTTCTTGCCCGATTCGCCGATGTGCATGCCATCGGCTTCGTCACGCGCGAGGACGTGCCGGCCGTGCTCAATGCGCACGGCGGCCATGACTGGGTCACGGTGTATTTTCCCATGAGCTATGCGTTCGGCGGCTACACCATTTATCTGCCGCGCGATCGCATCGAGCCGCTCGATATCTCGGTCGAGGACGCCATGCGATTGGCGATCACTGCGGGCCTGACCGCTGCCGGTAGCCGCGCGAGCAGTTGAAGACCTTGGGATAAGCCGTGCTCAAGATCACTTTGCTGCTCGTGGCACTGCTGGCGGCTCACGGCACGGTCGCGGCCCCCAAATCCGCCGGACGCGCCGAGGCCGACAAATATCAGGCGTGGCGAAGTGCGGCCGAGGCGGTTCTGATTGCGCGCGCCGATGCGAATTCGTTGGCGACGGCCGCGGCGCTGCGCTATTTCGGTTCTGCGGCGGGCGCCAAGGGCGGCTTGCCCAAGCCCGAACCCTCCGCCCTGGAACTGGCCGCTCGCGCCAGCGAGCTGGCACCGCAAAGCGCGAGCATCGGCTGGCTGCACTTGCAACTCTGCTCGGTGACGCCGTCCTGCGACATCCGCGACGTCGCAACCGTTCTGCGCTGGGTGGACGCGGACAATGGCGCGGCCTGGCTGCAGACGCTGGCCACCGCGCAGAAAGAGCGCGATTCCACGGAAGTCGACAGAGCGCTCGCGGACATTGCGCGCAGCATGCACTTTGACTTCTATTGGAACCGCCTGGTGGTGTTGATGGTCGATGCCCTCGGCGCCGCCCGCGATCAGCTGCCGGGCGGTTTCGCCGCATCGGACTCAGCCCGGTTGACCATGATCATCGGGATCGCAAGCGCCGAGATCATTCCGTCCCTCACACCCTTGCTCGAAGCCTGCCGTGAACCGGCCGCTGCCGCGGAGCGGCGCGAGCTGTGTCTGAGATTGTCGAAAACCATGCAGCGCGGCGATACCGTGGTCGCGCAGTTGGCGGGTTTCAGCATCGAAAGGCACCTGGTCGCGCCGGACGGCCGTGAGGCCCGGGCGATCGCCGAGCGGCGGCGTGTGTTGGATTGGCGCATGGCGGAAGCCGGAAAATTCGACAGTCCGTTGCTGCCCTGGACCAAGAATGCGCGCGCCCGCTCGCGGCTCGCCGCGATGCGCGCCAAATCGCGCGAAGAGGATGTCTGCATCGCTATACTGCAATCTCATAAGGTGGCGCTCGACCCGCCGGAGGTACACCCGTGATCGATCTGTATTACTGGCCCACGCCGAACGGCCACAAGATCACCCT
>CAYRAC010000110.1:0-9556 GCA_964422045.1 uncultured Steroidobacteraceae bacterium | reverse complement strand
GTCGGAGCGGTGTTGACCTTGTGCAGTGAAAAGCGCGGCGTGCAGAAAAAGATGCTGTTCCTCGGCAGCCAGGTGTCGCTGCAATATGACTTGCCGCTTGCCGAGGTGGTTCTGGATTTTTTCGATAGACTGAAGTCTGCGAGCCGCGGCTATGCGTCGTTCGACTACGAGTTCAGTCATTTTCAAACGGCGCCGCTGGTGAAGCTCGACGTCTTGATCAACGGCGATCCTGTCGATGCATTGTCGCTCATCGTCCATCGCGACAATTCCTACAACCGTGGGCGCGAGTTGGTCGACAAAATGCAGGAACTGATCCCGCGGCAGATGTTCGACATTGCCGTGCAGGCGGCCATCGGCAGCCATATCATTGCGCGCGCCAGCGTCAAAGCGATGCGAAAAAATGTACTGGCCAAATGCTACGGCGGCGACATCACGCGCAAGCGCAAGCTGCTCGAAAAGCAGAAAGCCGGGAAAAAACGCATGAAGCAGGTGGGTCAGGTCGAGATTCCGCAGGAAGCGTTTCTCGCAGTGCTGCAAGTCGGCAAGAAGAGCAGCTAGATTGCCGGTGAATTCTTGGTTTGTTCAATTCGGGGGTATTTCGTGAACGACGGCGATAGCCTTTTCATTGGTCTGTTATGCGCAGGCGTCGTCTGCGTACTGGTGATTTTGGCGGATGGTTGGTTCATCCGACCGCGTCGTGATCCCGGCGCGGCCAGCACCGAGGAGCCCTGGCTGCCGAAAATGGCCGGCTACGCCCTGGTGGTGCTCTCGCTCGCCATGCTGTGGCGGCTGTTTCGCTATGAGGCCGTCGACTTCAGTCTCATGCTGGTGGTGGTCGGCGCGGTGTCGGGGATCATCTGGCTGCTCGACCAGTTGTTCTTTGCGCGCCGCCGCGGCAGCGCCGCCGCCGCAGCGGGCACACCGGCCGAACGCGTGCGCGAGCCGATCGCGGTCGAGTACGCGCGCTCGTTCTTCCCCGTCATCGTGCTGGTGCTGGTAATTCGCTCGTTCTTGTTCGAGCCGTTTCGCATTCCCTCCGATTCCATGATGCCCACCCTTTTCGACGGCGACTTCATCTTCGTCAGCAAGTATTCGTACGGCTTACGCTTGCCGGTCAGCAATACGCTCATTGTCCCGACGGGCACGCCGCAGCGCGGCGATGTGATCGTGTTCCGTTTGCCGCCCAACCCGAAGATCAACTACATCAAGCGGCTGGTCGGCCTGCCGGGAGATCGGATCCGGGTCGATGAGAACAACCAGCTATATGTCAACGGCCAGCCCATGGCGCAGGAGCGCGGTCCGATCTACACCGGCCCGAAGCAGGACCTGCCCAACTATGCCGGCGCTCCCACGGCGGTGGAGCAATTGGGCAGCAAACGGCATCTGGTCATGTTTGCCAATGGCGGCGTCAAATCGGGCGAATGGGTCGTGCCGGCGGGACACTATTTCTTCATGGGCGACAACCGTAACAACAGCAAGGACAGCCGGTTTCAGGATGATATGGACGCGCCGGGCTTCGTTCCGGAGCAAAATCTGGTCGGCAAAGCGGTGCGAATTTGGCTTAATCTCGATACTCGTGACGGACCTCTCTGGCGCCGGATCGGGAATGCGATTGAATAAGCGGATATTTAGGGAGGCTCTTATGCGGCACGACCAGCAGGGTATGACATTCATCGGGATACTGTGCATTCTCACGCTCGTGGGCGTCATCGCCTACGCAGGAGTCCGTCTCATACCGCTGTACCTCAACTATCTGAAGATCTCGCGCATGATGGACGCCACGGCCTCCGAGTTCAAAGGCAGCGAAGGCGGCGCGGATATCGGCGGAATACGCCGGTCCTTGGATCATCATTGGATCGTCGAAGAGCCGACCGGCATTGAGCAGAAGGACATCGAGGTCACGAAGGGCGATGACGGCATATCGCTGCATGTGGCTTACGACGACACAGCTCCCTACATTGCCAACGTGTCGCTGATGGTGCATTTCGACAAGACCGTGAAGGTGCAGTGATTCCGCAGCTCAAGCCGGATGAGCTATTGATTTGGGTCGAACGATCGTTTGGGTACGTTTTTGCGCAGCCGGCGCTGTGTTACGCCGCGGTCACTCACCGCAGCGCCGGCGCGGATCACAATGAGCGGCTGGAGTTTTTGGGGGATTCGGTCCTCAATTGCAGCGTCGCGCGCCTGCTGTACGAGACGCACCCGCAGGCCGATGAGGGAGCACTGTCGCGGCTGCGGGCGACACTGGTCAGCGGCGAGACCTTGGCGCAGGTTGCCGCCGAGTTGGGTTTGGGCGAGCACCTTCGCCTCGGGGCGGGGGAGCTGAAAACCGGCGGCTTTCGCCGGGCATCGATTCTGGCGGATGCACTGGAGGCGCTGTTGGGGGCAATTTTCTTGGATGCGGGATTCGACGCGGCAGCCGCGGCGGTGGCGCGCATCATCGGCATGCGGCTCAGCGGATTGCCGGCAGCGGACACGCTGAAGGACCCGAAAACACGTCTCCAGGAAGCCGTGCAGGCGCGCGGGCTCGCGTTGCCGGTCTATACCTTGATGGCGGTGGCGGGCGATCCTCATGCCCAGTCGTTTACCGTGAATTGCGAGGTACCCATCCTCGGGCTCAACGCCGTGGGCGAGGCCGGCAGCCGGCGCCGTGCCGAGCAACTGGCGGCGGCGAAGCTGCTGGAACTGCTGCCGCCCGAAATGCGCACGCCCGTATGAGCGGTCCGCAGTTTCGTGCCGGGCATGTGGCCATTGTCGGCCGGCCGAATGTCGGCAAGTCGACCTTGGTGAACGCCTTGGTTGGGCGCAAGGTGTCCATCGTCACGGCCAAGCCGCAAACCACGCGGCACCGAATTTTGGGGGTCGTCAATCGCCCGGAAGCACAACTGGTATTGGTCGATACTCCGGGATTGCACGAATCCACGCGCCGCGTGATGAATCAATACATGAACCGCATCGCGATTTCGTCTTCCCAAGACGCGGACGTGATCGTCTTCGTCATCGAAGCGATGCGCTTCACCGACGAAGACCAGTGGGTATGGGAAAGAGTTCGAGGATTGAAGCAGCCGCTGTTCCTGGTGATCAACAAGGTCGATCGCGTGTTCCCCAAGGAACAGCTGTTACCATTCCTCGAAGATTTGGCGCAGCGCATCCCGGCGTCCGGAATTATCCCCATATCGGCGCTGCAGGCTGATAATCTTGACCGGCTGGTCGATCTCATCGGCGCCCGCCTGCCGGTTTCGCCGGCCCTGTTTGCCGCCGACGTGGTCACCGATCGCGACGAACCGTTCCATGCGGCCGAGATCGTGCGCGAGAAGCTGACCCTCAAGCTGCGGGAGGAATTGCCCTATGGCATCAACGTGCAAATCGAGCGTTTCGCAGACGAAGAAAACCGCATCATGATCAACGCCGTGATCTGGGTCGAACGCGCCGGACAGAAAGCCATCGTGATCGGCCAGGGCGGCGAGCGTCTGAAGGAGGTCGGCCGACTCGCGCGCATCGAACTGAACGATCTTTGGCAGCGCTCGGTGCATCTCGAGCTGTGGGTCAAGGTCAAGGAAAACTGGGCCGACAGCGAAATGGCGCTGCGCCAGTTTGGGTTCGACACCCTGTGAAGACCTGGGGCAGGCCCGCCGCGCGGCGCGTGTGGCTGGCGCCCGCCTACGTCTTGCACCAATACGCCTATCGCGACACCAGCCGCATCGTCGAGGTGTTCACCAACGACTTTGGAAGGCTCACCTTGTTCGCGCGCGGCGCCAACGGACCGAAATCCACGTTGCGCGGCGTGCTGCGGCCATTTCAACGGCTGCTCGTGTCCTGGTCGGGTAAGGGCGAGGCCTGTCAATTGGTAACGGCGGAAATCGACGGCGCGCTCACCAGCCTCGCGCCGCAACGGCTGATGAGCGGCTTCTACTTGAACGAGCTGCTGTTGAAGCTCACCGAGCGCTGCGATCCGCACCCGCAGATCTTCTTCTCGTATGCTTCGTGCGTACAAGCGCTGTGTGCGGGGGAAATCGAGGAGCCGACGTTGCGCCGCTTCGAGAAGCACCTATTGAACGATTTGGGTTATGGTTTGGAACTCTCGAAAACCGGCGCGGGGGTACCCGTGGAACTGGGCGCGTACTATCGGTTCGCGCTCGAAAGCGGTCCGCAGCCCTGCGTGGCGGAGGCACCCGGCGCCGTTTACGGCCAATCCTTGGCCGATCTGGAAAATGAGAATTTCGGTGATGCCCGTTCATTGCGCGATGCGAAGCGCGTGCTGCGTGCGGCCATCGACGCGTGCCTCGACGGCCGCTCCTTGAAATCGCGCGAGGTCGCTCAGGCCTTGCGGGCACGCGGAGAACTGAGGTGAGCGGCGGAATTCTGCACGCCGGGATTGCACTTGGCGTGAACATCGATCACGTGGCGACTCTGCGTCAGGCGCGGCGCGCGCGCTACCCCGACCCTGTATATGCCGCCTTGCTGGCCGAGGAAGCGGGCGCCGACAGCATCACCTTGCATTTGCGCGAGGATCGCCGCCACATTCAAGATCGGGACGTCACGATGATGCGTGAAGTGTTGCAGACGCGCATGAATCTGGAGATGGCGGTGACCGAGGAGATGATTCGAATCGCACAAAAAGTCCTACCGCAGGACTGTTGCCTGGTGCCCGAATCGCGCCAGGAGGTCACCACCGAAGGCGGCTTGGACGTGCTCGGTCAGAGCGCACGCCTCGGCGATGCAATCAAGGCGCTCGGCGCGTCCGCGATTCGCGTATCCGTGTTCATCGACCCGGATCCGGCGCAAATCGAAGCCGCGCAGCGCGCCGGGGCGCCGGTGATCGAATTGCACACGGGCGCTTATGCCGATTCGACGGGCGCCGCGCGAGCGCGTGAATTCGAACGCTTGAGCAGCGCCGCCAAATTCGCCGCGCGTCTTGGCCTCGTGGTGAACGCGGGTCACGGCCTCAACTATCATAACGTCGAGCCGATCGCCGCCATCCCGGAAATCGTCGAGCTCAACATCGGCCACGCAATCGTGGCGCGTTCGGTCATCGACGGTTTGGCCAAGGCAGTGCGCGACATGAGAGAGCTGATGCGCGCGGCGCGCAGGTGATTTACGGTATCGGCATCGACGTGCTCAAGGTCGAGCGCATCGAGCGCGTCTACGAGAAGCACGGCGAACGCTTTCTTGCACATCTTCTGATGCCGCAAGAGCGGGCCCAGTTCGAACGTACCGCCCGTCCCGTGAGATTCATCGCGATGCGTTTCGCCGCCAAGGAGGCCATCGTCAAGGGCATGGGCACCGGCTTCGCGCACGGCGTCTGGATCCGCGACGTGGGCGTCGTGCAAAATTCCTGGGGAAAGCCCGAGGTGGTGTATTCGGCGCGCGGCGCGCAAGTGCGCGACCGGCTTGGCATCGGCGAGGGCCACGTGACGTTGACCGATGAGGCCGGCCTGGTGGTTGCCGTCGCCGTACTGATGCGCTCCCTGCCCAAATGAACACGCTGGTGTTCGACATCGAGACGGTACCGGATACCGAACTCGGCAGGCGCCTCTACAAGCTTCACGACCTGTCGGACGAGCAAGTGGCGCAGATCATGTTTACCAAGCGTCGCGAGGAGACCGGCAGCGAATTTCTATCGCACGAACAGCACCGCGTGGTGGCGATCTCCGTGGTGATGCGTTCGCGCGATGCGCTCAAGCTGTGGAGCCTCGGCGACGAAGGTTCTTCCGAGAAAATATTGATCGAGCGCTTTTTCGACGGTTTGGACAAGTACACCCCCGATCTCGTGTCCTGGAACGGTGCCGGCTTCGACTTGCCGGTGCTGAACTACCGCAGTCTGCTGCACGGCGTGACGGCGGCGCGCTATTGGGAACTGGGCGATGCCGATCACAGCTTCCGATTCAGTAATTACCTGAGCCGCTTTCATTGGCGGCACATGGACTTGATGGACATCTTGTCCGGCTTCCAGGGACGCGGCCGCGCCAGCCTCGATGACGTCGCCACGTTGCTGGGATTTCCCGGCAAGATTGGCATGCACGGCGCTGATGTCTGGCCTGAATTTTTGCGCGGCGGGGTACTGCGCATCCGCGACTACTGCGAAACCGACGTGCTGAATACTTATTTGATTTATCTGCGTTTCGAGCTGTTGCGGGGACGATTGAACCCGGCCGAACACGCTCACGAAGTCGCGCGCGTGCGCACGCTTCTGGAGAATTCCGCGGCGGCGCACCTCAAGGAATTTGCCGCCGCATGGCACGCGACTTGAGCCTCGGCGACATCCAGGAAGCCGACATCGTGGATTTGGCTCACGACGGCCGCGGGGTCGCGCGCAGTGCGGGCAAGGCGGTGTTCATCGCCGGCGCGTTGCCCGGCGAGCGAGTTCGATTTCGCGTCTTCAAGCGCCGGCGCCAGATGGACGAGGCGGGCTTGGTCGAGGTGCTGCGCGCTGCGCCGGATCGCGTCACGCCGGCCTGCGCACATTTCGGGATTTGCGGCGGCTGCGCCTTGCAGCACCTGTCAGCCGCGGCGCAGATAGCCGCAAAGGAGCGGCAACTGCTCGATAATTTGCAACGTATTGGCCGCGTCAGTCCGGCGCGGGTGTTGCCGGCCGTGCGCGGTCCGGAGTGGGCCTATCGGCGGCGCGCGCGGCTCGGCGTGAAATATGTGCACAAGAAGGGGCGCGTGCTCGCCGGTTTCCGCGAACGCGATAAGCCCTACGTTGCGGACCTCGAGCGCTGTGAGATCTTGCAGGATCCGCTGGCCACGTTGCCGCGGGATCTCGCCACGCTGGTCGAGTCGCTCGAGATCCGCGAGAAAATCCCGCAGGTCGAGGTCGCGGCCGGGGACGCGGCAAGCGCGCTGGTATTCCGGGTGCTCGAGCCGCCGGGCGTTGGCGATATCGAGAAAATCACGGCTTTCGGAGCCGGGCGCAACTTGCAGATCTTCCTGCAAACCGGCGGCCTCGCCAGCGTACGGCCGTTGCATGCAAATTACCCTCCCTTGACGTATGCGCTGGATGGCGGCGCTGTCGTCATCGAATTCGGGCCGGTCGATTTCATTCAGGTCAATCGCTGGGTGAATGCGTCGATGGTGGCCCAAGCCGTGGAGCTGCTGCAGCCGACGTCCGAGGATACGGTGCTCGATTTGTTTTGCGGCTTGGGCAATTTCACCTTGCCGCTGGCGCGCCGTGCGCGGCGCGTGGTGGGTGTGGAGGGCGATTCCGGGCTGGTTGCGCGGGCTTTGGCGAACGCCGATCGCAATGGCCTCGGCAACGCGGCGTTTTTCGCCGAAAATCTATTCGAACCGACGCAGTTCGGGCCGTGGGCGGCCGAGGGCTTCGATTTGATGCTGCTCGACCCGCCGCGGGCGGGCGCCTGCGACCTGCTGGTACGGCTCGCTCAATGGCGTCCGCGCCGAGTCGTGTATATTTCCTGCCACCCGGGCAGTCTGGCGCGCGACGCAGAAATCCTGGTGCGCTCTCACGGGTTTACGCTGAGCTCTGCGGGGGTAATGGATATGTTTCCGCATACGACACACGTTGAATCGATTGCGGTGTTCGAGGCTACGCCGTGAGTCTGGGTCCGCTGATGGTGGATATCGCGGGCACGGAACTGAGCGCCGACGATATCCGGGTGCTGGCCCATCCCTTGGTCGGCAGCGTCTTGTTGTTCAGCCGAAACTACCGAGATCCGCAGCAAGTGACGGCGCTCACCGCGGCCATTCGCGCCGTGCGTACGCCGCATTTGTTGATCGCCGTGGACCACGAAGGCGGCCGGGTACAGCGCTTTCGCGAGGGCTTCACTCGGCTCCCGGCGGCACGGGTGCTGGGCAGACGCTGGGATGAGGATCGGCGCGATGCTATGTCGTTGGCGCACTCGGTCGGCTGGCTGCTGGCGAGCGAGCTGCGCGCGGTGGGCGTGGATTTCAGCTTTGCTCCCTGCATCGATCTCGATTACGGCGTCAGCGAGATCATCGGCGACCGTGCTTTTCACAGCGATCCGGATGTCGTGGCCGCGCTCGGAGTCGCGACGATGTCGGGCATGCGTGACGCGGGAATGCCGGCGATCGCCAAGCACTTTCCCGGACACGGCGCCGTGGTCGCCGATTCGCATGTCGCGTTGCCGGTCGATCGGCGCGAATACGTCGATCTCGAGGCGGATATCCGCCCCTATCGCGTACTGATCGACAACAACCTGCCGGGGATCATGGCGGCCCACGTGGTGTTCCCGGCCGTCGACGCACTACCCGCCAGCTTGTCGCCGCGATGGATAAATGGGGTGCTGCGCCGCGAGCTCAATTTTCATGGCTGTGTGTTCGCGGACGACCTTTCAATGGCCGGAGCGGCGGCTTTTGGCGATGTTATTGGCCGCGTCGAGCTGGCTTTTGCTGCGGGTTGCGACGTCCTGCCCATCTGCAATGCTCGACATTCCGTAGAATTCGTGCTTGGCCGTTTGGCGGCGGACGTCGGCTCTGCGGCATCGCAGGCGCGGCTCGTGCGCATGCGTGCCCGCGGCGAAGCGCCTGTGAATTTGCAGACGAACCGGCAGTGGCAGGAGACGGCGGCGCGGATCGCCGGTCTGTCGGACATTCCGCCGTTGGTGTTGACCGAGGGACAATGATGACGGGCTTTGACGCGGATCTGTATCGGCGCTTAGTCGAAACCTCGCCCGAGGGCGTCGTCGTCGTGGATGCGCAAAATCCGGAGCAGCCGGTCATCTATGCCAATCCCGGATTCGAGGCCTTGACCGGCTATGCGGCGGCGGAATTGCTCGGCCGCAATCTGCGCTTCTTGCAGGCCGATGATCGGGAGCAGGATGGCCGCAACCGATTGCGCGAAGCGCTCGGCCGCGGCGAGCCGTGCCGTGTGCTGCTGCGAAACTACCGTAAGGACGGCACGGTATTTTGGAATGAAATGACAGCTCTGCCGCTGCGCGATGCGGAGGGGCGCATAACGCACTTCGTCGGGCACCATCGGGATGCGGGCGAGCGGCTGCGAATCGACCCCAAACTCACCCGCGATTCGCTGAGCGGCGCGCATCAGCCGACGGCGGTGGCCATCCGCGACGATCGCCTGACCGGACTCTTCAGCCTGCCCTATCTGGAAGAGCTGCTGAAACGCGATTGGGCGGTCGCACAGCGGGAAAAACGCAGTATTGCGGTGTTCGCAATCGACATCGACGCCCTCGACCTGTACAACGCAACGTTCGGCCGCGGCGCGGGCGATTCGATGATTCGCCGTGTGGCGCATGTGGTATCCGGATGTTTGCGCCGCTCCAGCGATGTGACGGCACGGATCGACGGCGGCAGCCTCATGGCGTTTGCGCCGGGGCTCAACGATGAGCAGGGATTGCGGATCGGTCAGCTCATGGCCGAGCGCGTGCGGGATCTAAGGATTCACCATCCGCGGTCGGCGATTCTGCGCTATGTCAGCATCAGCGTCGGTGTCTGCGCCGCGATTCCGCAGCCCTCCGACAGTCCGTCCATTCTGCTGGAAAAGTCGCAGGAGCGATTGCACTTCGCCAAGAACGCGGGCCGCAACAGGGTACGCTTTTTCGCGCCGGAGCTTCAGGCT
>CAYRAC010000109.1:1765-9577 GCA_964422045.1 uncultured Steroidobacteraceae bacterium | reverse complement strand
GTGCCGTTTGCGCCTGCGGCCCATCCTCATGACCTCCTTCGCATTTATCATGGGCGTGATTCCGCTCGTCACGGCAAGCGGAGCCGGCAGCGAGATGCGCCAGGCAATCGGCATCGCGGTGTTTTCGGGCATGTTGGGGGTGACGCTGTTCGGTCTGTTCCTGACCCCGGTCTTCTTTGTCACCATCGAGGTGTGGCTCGAGAGACGCAGAAATCGCGGCGCCGTGGAGCCTGAACATGCGTAACGGCTTGGTGTGCGGCGTGGCCGCCGCGGCGCTGGTTGCCGGCTGCGCTGTGGGGCCGAACTATCACCGGCCGGACACGCCCGTGGATACGCATTTCGCCAATGCCGCGGAGCCCGGACTCGCGCCGGGCGACCCGGTCGAGCACTACTGGAGCGGGTTTGCGGACCCGAAGCTCGACTCTTTGATTGACGATGCATTGGCGCATAACAAGGGATTGGCGGTGGCGGTGGCCAATCTGCAGGCAGCACGTGCCGCCCGGCGTCTAGCCGGATTCGATCAATTTCCCACCGTGACCGTGGCCGGCGGCTACACGCACAACCTGGAGGCGCAACAACAGTTGCCGGGTGTTCCACAGCCGCTGCGCGAGTTCGACACCGCACAGGGCGGTTTCGACGGTCTATGGGAGCTCGATCTATTCGGGCGCGTCAGGCGCAATGTCGAAGCGGCGCGCAGCGATCTCGGCGCGAGCGCGGCGAGCCTGCAGGATGCACGCGTCAGCGTGATTGCCGAAGTGGCCCGCGACTACTTCATTTTGCGCGGCCTGCAGGACCAACTGGCCTTGACGATCCGCAACGCCGACAATCAACTGAACACCACCAAGCTCACCCGCAACCGCTTGGAGGCCGGGCGCGGCAACGAGTTGGACACCTCGCGCGCCGAGGCTCAATGGCAGACGACCCTTGCGTCGCTGCCGACTCTGCAGGCCTCGATCGCGACGACCACCTATCGCTTGAGCGTCTTGACCGGCCGCCAACCGACAGCCCTCGATGAGCAACTGGCGCCGGCGCCGATGCCTGCGTTACCGCCGCTGACCTCGATCGGCACGCCGGAACAGCTGCTGCGCCGCCGGCCCGATGTTCGAGTTGCCGAACGCCGGCTCGCCGCCGCCACGGCACGTGTCGGCGTTGCGATGGGCGACCTGTTTCCCAAGGTCACCCTGGTCGGCGAGGCCGGATATTGGGCGCCCACCTTCGGGGATTTCGGCCAGAGCGAGGCACGGTTTTTCTCGGTCGGCCCGAGTATTTCCTGGGCCGCGTTCGACCTCGGCAGGGTGCGCGCGCGCATCAGCTCGGCCCAGGCCGAGACAGATGCGGCGCTCGCCGGGTATGAAGGAGCCGTTTTGAACGCGCTCGAGGATACAGAAGGCGCTCTGATCACCTACGGCCGATCGCAGTCCCGACGCCAGGCTCTGCGAGTCGCGGCCGCGGCGAGCGATAAAGCGGCCGACCTTGCGCGCAAGCGATTCGAAGGCGGCCTGATCGATTTTCTCGAAGTGCTCGATGCAGAACGCACAGCCTTGAGCGCGGAGCTGTTACTGTCGCAAAGCCGCACCGATGCGGCGACGTCCTTGGTCGCGGTCTACAAGGCACTCGGCGGCGGCTGGGCGACGCGCTGAGAGCATGCCAATGGGTTACTGGTCATGAAGATTTTCTCTTGGAATGTCAACGGCATCCGCGCCGTTCTGAAAAAGAACCTGATGCAGCCGTTCTTGGATCGCTACCGGCCTGACATCTTGTGTCTGCAAGAAACCAAGGCCGAGCGCGGACAGTTCGAGATCGATCTGCCCGAGTATCGCGAGTACTGGAATTCGGCCCTCAAGAAGGGCTATTCCGGAACCGCAATATTCTCGAAGCAGGAGCCGCTCGCAGTCATCAACGGGTTTCCCGACCAATTCGCCAAGCGATTCGCCTTCGCCGACGAATTACGCCGCGATAGCGCCGGGGAAGGCCGGGTCATCACCGCGGAATTCGCGAAATTCTATGTCGTGACGGTTTACACGCCGAATGCCAAGGATGATCTGAGCCGCCTGGCGCTGCGCTTCAAACATTGGGACCCG
This sequence comes from uncultured Steroidobacteraceae bacterium, assembly GCA_964422045.1. Taxonomy (GTDB): domain Bacteria; phylum Pseudomonadota; class Gammaproteobacteria; order Steroidobacterales; family Steroidobacteraceae; genus Bog-1198. The sequence continues at coordinate 7,496 of CAYRAC010000109.1, read as the reverse complement.
GCCTTTCTCGCCTATTGCCAGCAGCTCGAGAAGAAAAAACCGGTGGTTTTTTGCGGTGATCTCAATGTAGCGCATACCGAGCTCGATCTCGCCAACCCAAAACCGAACCGCGGCAAGAAGGGCTTCACGGACGAAGAGCGCGCCGGATTTCAGAATTACCTGGATGCGGGCTTCATCGACACGTTTCGCCTATTCACTCAGGGCAACGGCCATTATTCGTGGTGGAGCCATTTCGCCAATTCGCGGGCGCGCAACGTCGGTTGGAGAATCGATTATTTTCTGGTGTCGGGCAAGTTGCGCGGCGCCGTCAAGAGCGCCGAGATCCACGCGGACGTGATGGGCAGCGATCATTGTCCAGTGAGCATCGTGCTCGATGTCTAGTCCGACGGGCGCACATTGGCGCGGCCACCCCCTCGAGGCGGTGCTGTTCGATCTCGACGGCACCCTGCTCGATACCGTGGCCGACATCGCGTTGGCGCTCAACAGAACCATGCTCGAATACGGCGCTCGAGAGCTGCCCGAGGACGAGGTTCGGCGCATGATCGGCCGCGGCTCGCCGATCCTGATCGAGCGCGCCGTGGCGTGGGCCGGTCGAGCCGTGGACAAGACCGCGCAGGCGGCCATGGTCGAGCGGTTTTTTCATCACTACGGCGAACTCGAGGAATCGAATGAAGACCGCGCGCAGCCCTATCCGGGGGCTGCCGAGGCGCTCAGGGCCGTGCACGACGCCGGGCTCAAGACCGCGGTGGTCACCAACAAGCAGCATCGTTTTGCCGCCGCGCTGTTCAAGCGGCTGGGACTCGCGAGCCAAGTCGATGTTTTGGTCGGCGGGGACAGCTGCGCGCGGCGCAAACCCGATCCACAGCCGTTGCTGTTTGCGTGCCAATCCTTGAGTGTCGCTCCGGGCGCGGTATTGATGGTCGGCGACTCGGTCAACGATGTGCAAGCGGCGCGCGCTGCCGGCATCGCGGTGGTGTGCGTTTCCTACGGATACAACGAGGGCCGCGATCCGCGCACGCTCGACTGTGACCGCTTGCTCGATTCGTTGGCCGAGCTACCGCCGTTGCTGCATATCAAGCCCCCGACCGCTTAAGCTATCGGCATGCGATGCGTATTTTTGCTGCTGCTGCTCGCTCAAGCGCAAGTCCCCGCGGCCGAGCCGCCGAGCCGTTATGGCGTCGACGCGCCGGAACTGGCCCCCCTCGGGCGTTATGCGGTGGGGAGCAATACGCTGCGCCTGGTGCTACGCGGACAAGCCGACGTACGGGCTTACGATGCCGCAAAGGGTTCCGCCCCGTCCATAGATCGGATGCTGACCGTGGAATTGTGGTACCCGGCGCGCCCGGCACCGCGCGCAACCGGGATCACCTATGCGGCCAGCCTGCCCTCCGAGCCACCCGCACCGCCGGCTCAATTTTCGATTCCCGGCATCGCCGTGCGCGATGCGCCGTCCATTGGAACGGACCATCCGCTGGTGATCGTCTCGCACGGCTATAGCAATGACCCGTATGCGATGACCTGGCTGACCGAGAACCTCGCCTCCAAGGGGTATGTCGTGGCGGCGATCCGTCACGAGGATCCGCCGATCACCGATCGGACGAAATTTGCGGAGCCGCTGATGCGCCGGCCTCTCGACATCGCCTTCGTTGCCGACGCCCTCAAGGGCATGCTGGCCACGGAGCATCTGATAGACCCCGGCCGCACGGCGCTGGTCGGCTACTCGATGGGCGGTTATGGCGTGCTGACCGCGGCCGGCGCGACCCTTGACCCGCAAGGCGGGGCGGTGAGACTCGTGCCCGGCGGATTGCTGCTGCCGTTCGCGCGCGGCGGTCAATCGCACGATGCCACGTTGGTCAAGGGCTTGCGCGCAGTCGTCGCGATCTCGCCCGCAGGCGGGGGCACGCTCGCGGCGTGGGGCGCAGAGGGACTGCGCTCGCTCAGCGCGCCGCTGCTGCTCATCGCCGGCGACAGTGATCGAACGGTGGATTACGCGAGCGGGGCACGGGCGATATTCGATGCGGCCAGCGGCGCGCAACGCTACCTCCTGACCTTCAAGGGCGGCGGACACGCCATCGGCTTGAGCCCCGTGCCCGACGCCATGCGGCAGCGGCTATGGGACCAGGATTGGTTCGAAGACCCGGTATGGCGCAAGGAACGCATCAGCGCCATCAACGCGCACTTCATCACGGCATTTCTCGACTGCTACGTCATGGGCGATGCAAGCCGCGCCGCCTATCTGAACGTTCCGGTGGCCGAGTCCTCGGGCGGGGTATGGCCGGCGACGACGCCGCCCCTCGCGTACGACGCCTACAGTCCCGGCACCGCCGGCATCAGCGTCTGGAAAGGCTTCCAGCGCAATCACGCGGCGGGCTTGGAATTGCTGCAAGCGCAAGCCGGTGCGACACGATGACAGAGCCGCCGCTGCCGCTCGTGACGCCGCAGGAGGTCGGCCTTTCGTCAGCTCGACTGGCGCGCCTCTCCGCGGTCATGAGCGCGGAAGTTCAGCGCGGACGCGTACCGGGCGCCGTCGCGCTCATCGCGCGGCGCGGCCGCATCGCATTCTTCGAAAGCTTCGGTCAACGCGATCCCGCGAGCGCCGCGCCGATGACCCCAGATTCGATCTTCCGAATCTATTCGATGACCAAGCCCATCACGTCGGTCGCGGCCATGATGCTCTGGGAAGAGGGCAAGTTCCTGCTGAGCGATCCCATCGTCAAGTACCTGCCTGAGCTGGCGGACCTCAAGGTCGCGATCGGCCACGGCGGCATGTTCGAACGGGTGCCCCTCGAACGCGACATCACCATCCAGGATCTATTGCGCCATACGTCCGGCTTCACCTACGAATTCCGCGGTCCCGGTGCGGTGCAAAAAATGTACGCGGCCGCCAAAATCGCCCGCCGCGCGCAGAGCAATGCCGAACAAGTCGCGACCCTGGGCAGGCTGCCGCTGCTGCATCAGCCGGGAACGCGCTGGGAATACGGCCGCTCGACCGATGTGATCGGCCGGCTGATCGAGGTGTTATCCGGGCAGACGCTGCGCGAGTTCTTCGAACAGCGCATCTTCACGCCGCTCGGCATGGTCGACACCGCTTTCCACGTCCCGGAGCGGTACCACTCGCGCCTCGCCGAGGCGTGGCCTACGGATCCCGACACCGGCCTCGCGGTACGGCTGCTGGAAGTGCGCGATGCGCCGAAGTTCGAGTCCGGCGGTGGCGGCCTGGTGTCGACCGCCGGCGATTACGCGCGCTTCCTGCAAATGCTGCTCGATCTCGGGAAATTCGACGGACAGCGATTCTTGAGCCGCAAAACCCTCGAACTGATGACGGCGGACCACCTCGGGCCGGTGACCGGAGCGCCCGATCTGCTGCTGCCGGGCCATGGTTTCGGACTCGGATTTGCCGTTCGTCTACACACCGGCATCGCGCACGTACCAGGGACCATCGGCCAGTATTTTTGGGGCGGCCTCGCCGGCACCACATTCTGGGTGGATCCGGCAGAGCAGCTGTTCGCGGTGCTGCTGATTCAGGCTCCGGGGCAGCGCGACTACTACCGCACCTTGTTCCGCGCTCTGGTGTATTCGGCCGTCGATGACTGAGGCGCAAATCGCGCCCTGAACCGTGCTGCCGCGAGGACGCGCGTCACACTATTGGCAGCCAAGCTTAAGGCAAAGCCTTAGCTGACACTTGAGAGATGACCTTCATCACGTCACTTTCCAGCCAATCGTGGCAAATATGCAGTCTATGGTGTTGCACCGCGGTCCAAGACTGGCCGGATATGCGAAAAGTTAACATTCACGCGGTAATCGGGGCGCTTGTGCTCTGCGCCGCGACTGCATCCGTGCGCGCCGCGGAGTCGACTCTCGCCAATCAGCTCGAGATGCTGGAGTGGTCCGATCCCGAGCGCGCTGCACAGATGCTCGACGGCGCACCGCCGCCCTCGTCGAGTTCCGTCGCCGACGAAATCGAGATGCTGGAAATTCGCGGCATGATCTACGCGGACAGCACGCGCGACGAAGACGTCTATGCGGTCGAGCGGCGCCTCGAAGCCATCGCGGGCACCGGCAATGATGCGGCGGTCCGCGCCGGCGGATTCGTGCGCGCGTATTCCGCCCGCCAGCACAACCAGTTTGCCGCCGCCGAAGCCGAGCTCAAGGGCATCGACATCAGCAAGATCGTGTCCGATACGGAGCGCTATCGCGTGCTGACGCTGCGCGGCCATGTGCTGCGAATTCTCGGTCAGGACGAGGCGGCGCTACCTTTCTTGGAACAGGCGTTGGATCTTGCCGGCAAGATGCGCGATGACTTGCGAACCCTGCATGCGATGCTGTCGCTGGCGCACATTTACACCGACAGCGGCAACTTCGACCGGGCGAGCGTGCAATTGAACGCCGCCATGAGTCTTGCGACTCGATTGGGCGATGAAACCTCGCTGGTGGAAACCGAGGAACGCAAAGCCGACATTGCGGACCGGCGCGGTGATCGGGCCGAGGAGCGGCGCGCCTCGTTGGCCGGCTTGGCCCATGCGAAACGCTCGGAGAGCAGCAAGTGGCTCGCGTTGGCGCTGCTCAATCTGGGTGATTCTTATTTGAAAACGCGCGATTACGCCGAATCGCTCAAGTATTCCAAGGAAGCGATGCCGATCATCCAGCGCACCAATCAGCGCGACGATGAGACGATCATCCAGTTCAACGAGGGTCTCGCTTACATCGGTCTCGGCAGCATCAAGATGGGCGAAAAGCTCGCCGAACGAGCCATCGGCGACACGCTTGCCGGCAGCAACATGCTGGACGCGAAGGAATCGCTGCGCGAGTATGCCGATGCCCTGGAACACGCCGGCTACTTGATGATGGCGATTCAGGTTTACCACCGTTACGAGGCGGTCAGCGAAAAGTTCATGACGAACACGCGGCAGCGTGCTTTCTTGGAACTCTCGGCGCAATTCGACGATGAACGCAAGGCGCGCGAGCTCGAGCTGTTGCGGCGTGACAATGCACTCAAAGTCTCGGAAATGCGCGGACAACGCCTGCGCCAGCAATTGATCCTGGCGGCCGCGCTGTTCATCGCCTTCATTTGCGCGCTGCTCGTGTGGGCGTTCGCCCGCGTGAGCAAAGCCAACGAGCGGCTGCGCTTCAGCAGCGAGCATGACCCGCTCACCGGATTGTCGAACCGGCGCTATTTCAACGAGCGTGTGCTCGCGGTCGACGGCGGCCGGCCGGTGGGCGGCTGCATATTGCTGGCGGATCTCGATCACTTCAAGCGCATCAACGACACCTTCGGGCATCCGGCCGGCGATGCCGTCTTGGCCGCGATGAGCCAACGGCTCGCCGCGGCGCTGCGCGAGAACGACAAACTGGTGCGCTGGGGCGGCGAGGAGTTCCTGGCGGTGCTCGGACCCATGTCGCCGAACCAGGCGGATTTGACCGCTGCGCGGCTGCTGCACGCCGTGCGTTGCGAGCCGGTGGTGTGGAACGGACAGGTCATCCACTGCACGATTTCAATCGGCTACGCGTGTTTCCCGATGATGGGTTCGGCGGCCGACATTTCCCTCGAGGCCGCCATCAGCCTAGTCGACAAGGCGCTGTATGAGGCCAAGCGCCGCGGCCGCGATCGCGCCTGCCTCATCAAGCTGGTGAGCGCCCGCGACGACGAGGAGTTGACGACCATCAGTTCCGAATTCGAATCCGCGACCTCGGACCGGCGGGTGCAGCTGGTCGAGATTCTCGGTGCCGCAGC
>CAYRAC010000109.1:0-1665 GCA_964422045.1 uncultured Steroidobacteraceae bacterium | reverse complement strand
AGGCGTCACGGCGCGGCTTGCGGGCGCGGCGAGCGGCGCAGCAGCGTGAGCGCCAACACGGCCGACGCGAGCATCAGAAACAGACTGACGGCATTCAGCACCGGGGTCGCGCCTTCGCGCATGCGGCCGTACATCATCACCGTCAACGGCGTGTCCGCACCGACCAACATCAGCGTGGTATTGAAATCCGCGAACGACATCAAGAACGAGATGGCGGCCGACCCGAGCAGCGCCGGCCGCAGGTAGGGCAGCAAGATGGTGCGAAACACGGCCGCCTTCGAGGCGCCAAGATTCAGCGCCGCTTCCTCCAAGGTGCGGTCGAAGCGCCGCAATCGGGCGCTGATGGTCAATGTTGCAATGGTCGCGATGTACGAGAATTGACCGAGCACCACCAACGGCAGGCCGGGCCTGAGAAAATCAAGCTCCAGACCCAGGGTGTCATCCGCGAAATCCGCCATTCGGCTGGCGAAGGCGAGAATCGAAATGCCCAGGATCACGCCGGGTATCACCAACGGCGCCAGCATCAAGATCGACAACAGCTGCTTGCCGGGAAAGCGGCCGCGCTCGATCAAGAACGAGTTGCTGATGCCCACGACCGCCGACAACGCCGTGACGCACAGGGCGACCAGGCAGCTGGTCCAGATGCTGCCGAGCAGTTCGCTGTCGGCGAACAGGCCGGTGCGTCCGAGAGCGGCGTTGCCCAGAAACCAGTCGAGGGTAAATCCGCGCCACGGAGGCGCGGGATACGGGGCGTTGTTGAAGGCGAACACCGCGACGACCGCCAGCGGCAAAAACAGGAACAGCAGAAACGCGATCAAGTACGCCACGGTGGCGGCGCGCAGCCAGGCCGGGCGCGGCAGCGAGGGGATCATGTGGCGCGCATCACGTCGCCGAATCGCTGGCCGCTGATCCTCAAGCCGAGGATTACCAGCGCGGTGGACAGTCCGAGCAACAGGAAGCCGAATGCGGCACCCTGTTCCCAATTGAAGCGCGTAATGAACTGCGTGTAGATCTGCTCGGTGAACCATTGCGAATTCTTGCCGCCGAGCAGCGTCGGAGTCAGGTAATTGCCGAGCGTCAGCATGAACACGACGATGCAGCCGGCGGTGATGCCGGGAGCGGCATGCGGGATCACGATGCTGCGCAAGATGGTAAATCCGCCGGCACCCAAATCGTAGGCGGCCTCGATCAGCGAGTTGTCCAGGCTTTCGAGGCTCGAGACCAGAGGCACGACCATGAAGAGCAACGAGGTGTACACGAGTCCGACCAGGATGGTGGAGTCGCGATACAGCAGCTCCACCGGCATCGCGGTGAGTCCGAGCTTGACCATCAGTGCGGGCAGAACACCGGATTCGCGCAGCAAGATCATCCAGCCGAGGGTGCGCACGGTTTCGCTCACCCAAAAGGGGATCAGGCAAATGATGAACAGCAGCGAGCCGGCACGGCCTTTCGCCAATTTTGCAATGATCCATGCAATCGGAAAGGCCAGCAGCAAAGTCAGGAAAGTCGCCAGCACCGACATCACCGCCGTGCGCACGAACACATGCCAATAGAGCGGTTCGGCGAAGAAAGTCCGATATTGCGCGAGGCTCAGGGAGTACTGACGCGGTCCGACGCGCTCGCGGAAGGACAGCACGGCCAGGTCGACATGCGGCAACACGATCA
>CAYRAC010000108.1:0-9661 GCA_964422045.1 uncultured Steroidobacteraceae bacterium | reverse complement strand
ATCAACGCCATATTCAGGGCATTGAGCCGATCCGGCCGATTCAGAGTGACATGGGCGATGCCGTCTCGCCTCTCGAAAAGCAAAGTGTCAAATTGCATGATGATCCCGGGTGCGGCGCAGCGGAGTACGCCATAATGACAGAAACCGGTCCATGTTAAATACTGCGGAGTGATACATGCCAATTCCTGAGATCCTGCAGGGTCGACTGCGGATGCCGGTCATCGGCGCGCCGATGTTCATCGTCTCGACGCCGCGGCTGGTGCTTGCACAATGCAAGGCGGGCATCGTCGGCGCGTTCCCGTCGCTCAACGCGCGGCCCGCGGCGCAACTCGATGACTGGCTGGCGCAAATAACCAGCGAACTTGCGGATTATCGCCGCGCCAACCCGCATATTAAAGTGGCGCCGTTCGCCGTCAATCAGATCGTGCATAGCAGCAACGATCGTCTCGAACACGATGTAGCGCTGTGCGTGAAGCATCGGGTGCCCATCATCATCACCAGCTTGCGGCCGCCCTCCGAAGTGGTGGCGGCGGTGCACGGCTACGGCGGCGTGGTGTTCCATGACATCATCAACCTGCGCCATGCCGAAAAAGCCGCGGCGCAGGGAGTCGACGGCATCATCGCCGTGTGCGCCGGCGCGGGTGGCCATGCCGGCGTCTTAAGTCCGTTCGCCTTGGTGAAACAGATCCGCGAAGTGTACGCCGGTACCATCATTCTCTCGGGCGCGATGAGCAGCGGCGCGGACGTGTTGGCGGCGCTCGCGTTGGGCGCGGATCTCGCCTATCTCGGCACGCGTTTCATCGCGACGGAGGAGGCGAATGCCCCCGCCGAGTACAAGCAGATGCTGATCGAGAGCCGCGGCGAGGACATCGTGTACACCTCGCTGTTCAGCGGTGTGTTGGGCAATTACCTGCGCGGCAGCGTCACGCGCGCCGGGCTCGATCCGGACAAGCTTCCCGAAGCGGATAAAGCCAAGATGAATTTCGGCAGCGGCGGCGCCAGCGAATTGAAGGCGTGGCGTGATATCTGGAGTGCGGGACAAAGCGTCAGCGGTATTCACGATGTCAAGGCGGTCGGCGCCTTGATCGAGGGCATGGCGCACGAGTTCAACGCGGCGCGCGCGCGGGTCAATGCAGTGCAGATTGCGGATGGGCCGGTATAACGTGGCCGCATGCGTTTAAGCGCCGACCAATTATCCGCCGCGCTGTCGCGGGGCGTGGCGGCGCCCATTTACCTCGTTTCCGGCGATGAACCCTTGCTGGTCGGCGAGGCGGCGGACGCGATTCGCGCCGCCGCAAGAACCGCGGGGTACGCGGATCGCATGGTGTTCTTCATCGATCGCAGTTTCAGCTGGGATGAGTTCAAGCACGCGACCCAGGCCTTGTCGCTGTTCGCCGAGCGGCGCCTGTTCGAGCTGCGGATGCCAAGCGGCAAGCCGGACAAGGGTGCGCAGCTGCTGGCAGAAGTCGCCACGAACCCGCCGCCCGATGTCGTGTGCCTGGTTCTGTGCGACAAACTTGACAAGAAGGCGAGCGAGGCTCCGTGGGTTCGCGCCGTCGAGAAGCACGGCGTGTGGGTCCCCGTTTGGCCGGTGCAGAGCGCCGCGTTGCCGGCCTGGCTGCGCGAGCGCGCCCGACAACTGCACGTGCAGATCGAGCCTGCCGCGGCGCAGCTCATCGTCGAGCGGGTGGAGGGAAATTTACTCGCCGCGAAACAAGAGCTCGACAAGCTATGCATGCTGGCCAACGGCGCACCGATCGATGCCGAGTTGGTGTTGCGCTCGGTGGGCGATAGCGCTCGCTACGATGTGTTCCAGCTGGCGGCCGCGGCCGCCGCCGGCGAGGCAGCCCGCGCACTGCGCGTGCTGCTGGGACTGAAGAGCGAAGGCGTGGAGCCCACGCTGATATTATGGGCGCTGGTGCGCGAGCTGCGAGGCCTGTGGCAGGCGCGGGAACGCGACCGCTTGCGCTCGACGGTTCGCGGCAGCGGCTGGAATCTCGCGGCCACGCCGTCGCCGCGCGCACTGTCGCGGCTGAAGCAGCTGCCGCTGGAGCAGCTCATGAAGCAGGCCAGCCACGCTGATCGGGTGATCAAGGGACTGTCGGCGGGCGAACCGTGGAGCGCTCTGACCGGGCTCGCGGGGGGCCTCGCCGGCGCTTTGCAAGCGACCGCAGATTCAGGCAGGGTACGGCTATGAACCCGATGGGTATTTTCGGCGGTACTTTCGATCCGATTCATTATGCGCACCTGCGCACGGCGTTCGAGCTGCAACAGGCGCTGCGACTCAAAGAGATTCGTTTTCTCCCTGCCGGCAATCCGCCGCACCGCGAGCGGCCCATTGCCGATGCCGAGTTGCGGCTGCAGATGGTGCAACTGGCAACCGCCGGGCAAAGCGGTTTCGTGGTCGACGACCGCGAGGTGCGCAAGCAAGGTCCCTCTTACTCGGTCGAGACGCTGGCGGAACTGCGGCACGAGTATCCGGACCGTAGCCTGTGTCTGATCGTCGGCATGGATGCGTTCTTGAGCTTGCCAAAATGGCATCAATGGCGCGACCTGTTGCAGCTCGCCCATTTGGTGGTTGCGCATCGCCCTGGTTGGCGTGCCCCGAGCATGGGGCCGCTCGGCGAGCTCCTGGTCGACAGCGGCACCGGCCGGATCGGCGATCTGCACGATACACGCGCGGGATGCATCTACATTCATGCGGTGACGCAGCTGGAGATTTCCTCGACCGAGGTTCGGCAGCTGATCAGCATGGGCCGTGATCCGCGCTTTCTGATGCCCGACGCGGTGCGTAAACTCATCCTCGATACCCACTGTTATTCCAAAACCCGGACAACGTAGTGCCAGTCAAAAAAAAGTCATCAAATGGTAAAATAAAGGGCCGCAAGAAAGCGCTCCGCCACTCTCCAGCCGGCAAGTCCAAACCTGCCGGCGACATCAAAGCTGCCAGACACCCCGCGACCGCCGCCGCGCGCAAGCCGGCCAAGGCAGGGCCGTCGCTGAAGAGCGTGGTGATCGATGCGCTCGACGACATGAAGGCATTGGAAGTCAAGGTGCTGGATGTTCGCGGCCTCACCGACGTCGCGGACTACATGGTGATCGCCAGCGGCACCTCCGACCGCCACGTCCGCTCCGTCGCACAACGCGTCGTCGAGCGCACCAAGGAGGCGGGCTTCCGTCCGCATGGGGTCGAGGGCCAGCAAGACAGCGATTGGGTGCTCATCGATTTGAACGAGATGATCGTGCACGTCATGCTGCCGCGGGTGCGCGAGTTCTATGGTTTGGAGAAGCTGTGGGATATCACGGCGACCAAGCGTGCGGCGCGCGCCTAGCAGCAGGCCTACCCGATGAAATGCCGGTTGATCGCTGCCGGTACCCGTTTGCCCGAATGGGTCAATGGCGGTTTTCGCGAATACCAGAAGCGCTTGCGTACGCCCTTCGTGTTGGAGCTGCACGAGATTGCGGTCGCGACGCGACGTGCCGGGGAAAATCCGCAGCGTGCGATTCAACGCGAAAGCGACGACATGCTCGCCGCACTCAAGCAGAACGATTACGTGGTGGCGCTCGAGATCGCGGCGCCATCCATGAGCACCGAACAATTGAGCGCATGGCTCGCCGAGCGCATGCGAGACGGGCGCTCGCTTGCGTTGCTCATCGGCGGTCCCGATGGCCTATCGGCGCAATGTCGCGAGCGGGCCGACCGAAGCTGGTCCTTGTCGCCGCTCACCCTGCCGCATGCCCTGGTGCGGGTGGTGGTGGCCGAACAGCTCTACCGCGCCATGAGCTTGCTCGCCGGTCACCCGTATCACCGAGCTTAAGGGCCTGCCGTTCGGTATCCTGGCGTCATGCACTCAGATTTCGTCTACTTAGCCTCGGCGTCGCCGCGACGGCGCGAGCTGCTGCAACAAATCGGCGTGGCGTTCCGCACGGTCGGGTCGAACGTCGACGAAACGGCGCTGCCGGGCGAGGCGCCGCTCGACTATGTCACGCGGCTCGCGGCGGCCAAGGCCGAGGCCGGTTGGCAGCAGAGCCGCGACCCGGCGCAGGCCCCGGTCTTGGCGGCGGATACGGCGGTCGTCCTCGACGGCAGCATACTCGGCAAGCCCAAAGATCGGCAGGATGCCGAGGCCATGTTGGCGCGGCTCTCCGGCCGCACCCACGAGGTCATGACCGCGGTGGCGCTGCGCACCGCGCAGGGTCTTCGCGCCAAGGTTTGCCGTAGCGAGGTGACCTTTCGGCCCATCGCGGCCGCCGAGGCGCGTGACTATTGGGAAACCGGTGAATCCCAAGACAAGGCCGGCGCCTATGCCATTCAAGGCCGCGCCGCGGTGTTCATCGCGGATTTGCGCGGCAGCTATTCCGGGGTCATGGGGCTGCCGCTGTACGAGACGGCCGAACTCCTGAGTCAAGCCGGGGTTACCTGGCATGGCCGCGAAGCGCGGTCATGAGCACGGAAATTCTGGTCAACGCCAGCACTCACGAAGCCCGTGCCGCGCTGGTCGAGAACGGCGTGCTGCAAGAGGTGTATCTCGAGCGCGCCAGCCGTCGCGGATTGATCAGCAACATCTACAAAGGACGTGTATCGCGGGTGCTGCCCGGGATGCAGGCGGCTTTCATCGAGATCGGCATGGAGCGCACGGCGTTCTTGCATGCCTCCGACATCTTCGATGCGCGTCATGTGGACACCGGCATCGAGCAACCGCGCACGGAGAATATCCGGGCGCTGGTGGCCGAGGGCAACGAAATCCTGGTGCAAGTGGTCAAGGATCCCATGGGCACCAAGGGCGCGCGGCTGACCACTTACATCACTTTGCCGTCCCGCTATCTTGTGTACATGCCGAAGGGTCATGGAGTCGGCGTCTCGGCTCGAATCGAGAGCGAGGGCGAGCGCGAGCGCCTGCGTGCTGCTGTGCAGGCCGCGACCGAATCCGGCGAGCAAGCCGGCTTCATCGTGCGCACGGCTGCGGAGGATGCGCCGCAGGAGGCGCTGCGCGCCGACATGCTGTACTTGCGCAAGCTCTGGGAATTCGTGCGTCACAATGGCCTGCGCACGCAGCCCGGTAATCTGGTGCACGCCGACTTGCCGCTGCACCTGCGCGTGTTGCGCGATTTGCTGCGTCCGGAAGTGGACAGGGTGCTCATCGATCAAGCGAACGCTCACCGCGAAATGCGCGAGTTCGCCGCCGCCTTCATGCCGCAGGCGCTGCAACGTCTCGAATTATACGATGGCGTACGCCCGCTGTTCGAGCTGCACCACGTCGAGGAGGAAATCCAGAAGGCGCTGGAGCGCAAGGTGTCGCTGAAATCGGGCGGCCATCTGATCATCGATCAGACCGAAGCCATGACGACGATCGACGTCAATACCGGCGCCTTCGTCGGCCATCGCAACCTCGAGGAAACCATTTTCCGCACCAATCTCGAGGCGGCGGTGACCATCGCGCGCCAGCTCAGGCTGCGTAATCTCGGCGGCATCATCATCATCGATTTCATCGACATGGAAGAGCCGGAGCATCGCCGTCAAGTCATCCAGGCGCTCGAAAGGGCGCTCGGCGACGACCACGTGAAGACCAGCATCTCATCGGTGTCGCCCTTGGGGCTGGTAGAAATGACGCGCAAGCGCACGCGCGAAAGCTTGGAACATATGCTGTGCCGGCCTTGTCCGACTTGCGAGGGCAAAGGCTTCGTCAAAACGGCGGAGACGGTGTGTTATGAGGTATTCCGTGAGATCGTGCGGCAGTCGCGCCAGTTCGAGTGTCAACAGTTGATGGTGCTGGCGCATCAAGATGTCATCGAACGGCTGCTGGACGAGGAGTCCTCGGCGCTCGGCGAATTGGAACTGGTCACCGGCAAGCCCATCCGCCTGCAAACCGAAGCGCTGTATAGCGTCGATCAGTACGACGTCGTCCTGATGTAAATGAGCGCACGCAAGGTCGGAAAAATCCTGCTTACCGGTTTCGCAGGACTGCTCAGCCTGTTGTTGCTCGCGCTGTTGGCCGCCAAGCTGATGCTCGATCGCGCGCCCGCCTACGAAGGCGAGATCAAGCAATGGGTGTTCGCGCAGACCGGGTATCACATCGATTTTGCCAATGTTTCGCCGTCGTTTCGCTGGTATGGCCCGGAATTGCACTTCGAGCACCTGGAACTGCGCTCCAAGGACGATCGGCGGGTGCTGGCGCGCGCCGCGGGCGGCCGGGTCGCCGCCGACATCTGGCAGCTGCTGCGCAGCGGCAAGCTGCTCGCCGGTAGGATCCAGCTCGATGCGCCGAACCTCGTCATCGCGCGCTTGGGGCCGGCAAGCTTTGCGCTCGCCTCGGAGATCAAATTGGGTGGCGACAACTCCTCGCTCGAGGCCTTGACGCTCAACGACCTGCCGGTCGGCAAGCTCGTGATCCGCGATGCCACGATCACGCTGCAGAACTGGAACGGCGCATTGCCCAAGCTCGAATTACGCAAGGTCAATCTCGACGTGCGGCGCGGTGACCAGGGCCTTGCGCTCTGGGTCGACGCACGGTTGCCGGAGGCGCTCGGCGGCACCTTGAATTTCGCCGGCAATGCGCGCGGCCACGGCGAGTTTCAAATGCTGCGATGGAGTGCACTGGCTCGGGCACGCGATATCTCATTTCCGGGATGGCGCTCGCTGCTGCCGGAATACCTGAGCCGGCTCGATGCGGGCGATGGTGCGTTCGACCTGGCGGCGAGTGGGGTCGGAGCGATGCTGGAGCGCGCGGACCTCGATTTTGCCGCGACAGGCGTGGTCACCCAGCTGCAGGAAGGACCGAGCGCAAAGTTCGAGCAGATCAGCGGCGCGCTCAGCATCGTACACTCGAGCGATCGCTGGACGCTGACGGGCAGGCGGGTACGCGCAGTGCGCCAAGGGCGCCGCGATCCGGACTCGGAGTTCAATGTCAGTTGGCGCGGCGGCGATTCGGGATTATTGGAACTGCGCGCCGCTGCGAGCTATTTGCGTGCCGATGCCCTGCTGCCGCTCGCGGGACTGCTTCCCGAGAAGGAGATTCGCGAGCGGCTGCAGGAAATCGCGCCCACCGGCGAGTGGCTCGACAGCTTCGTGGCGCTCGCGCGCAATTCGGCACAAGACCCGTGGCGCCTGCAGGTTCGGGCGAGATTTCACGAAGTCGGTTTTGCGCCGGTGGGCCGGGCGCCGGGCCTGCGGGGCTTGAGCGGATCCATCGCCGGCAATGAGAACGGCGGGCATGTGAAAATCGAACGTGGCGCGGCGCTCTTTACCTGGCCGGCGCAGTTGCTCAAGCCGGTCGGACTCGATTCGTTGGCAGCGACCTTGTATTGGAAGCGCACCCCCGATGCGTTGTTGGTCGCCAGCAGCGATTGGACCATGGCGAATCGCGATGCCGGCGCTCACGGCAAGGTGGCGTGGCAGCAGCCGGCCGACGGCTCATCGCCTCTGCTGACGCTGGCGGGCGCTGTGGAAAACGGCCATGCCGCGGAAACGCGCAGTTACTTTCCGCGCGCGTTGATCCCGCCGCCGGCACTCGTGTGGCTGGATCGAGCCTTCGTTGGCGGCCACTTGTCGCGCGCCGACATCGTGCTGCAGGGCCCGATAAAACATTTTCCGTTTCGCGACGGCAGCGGCTCGTTCATGGCGCGCTGCGCCCTCGATGGCATGACCCTGGATTACGGCGATGGCTGGCCGCGCCTCGAGAATCTCACGGGGCAGGCGGAATTTCGCAACGAGGGGATGACGGCGCACCTCGTCTCCGGACGCGTCAACGACATTCCACTCGAATCGGCCGAGGCGCGCTTCGCCGATTTCAAAACGGGCGAACTCGAAGTGCATGTGGGCGCGAGCGGCGACGCCGGCGCCGCGCTCGCGTTCCTGCGCGCGACGCCGTTGGATGCAGCGGCAGAGCACGCCTTTTCCGCGGTCGACGCGCGCGGTCCGATGCAAGCGCAGGTGGATCTGTTTCTGCCGTTCAAGGATTTCGTGCATCGACGCGTGCTGGTGCAAGGTCGGTTGGAGGGAGTGAGCTTGAACCGGACCGGATCCGCCACCTCTGCCAGCGATATGAACGGCGATTTCGAGGTCGACGGCGCGCAAGTGGCGCGCGCCGACATTCGCGGCCGCGTGTTGGGCGGTCCGTTTCAGATGCAGGCGCGAACCTCGCGCACCCGACCGCTGACGCGCACGCAACTCGAGTTTCGCGGCAGCTTCAACGGCGATGCATTACGCAGCGCGCTAAGCCTGCCTGGCGGCATTGCAATCGGCGGGCAGACCGACTGGCGGGGCGTTTTGAAAATGGCGCCCGAGCCGAATCGCGAACGCAGTCTGCGTTTGAGCAGCAGTCTCGTGGGCCTCGACATGCAGCTGCCTGCACCGCTGGACAAGGCGGCCGATATTGCCATGTCCTCCTGGCTGGAGATCCAATGGCCGGCGAGCGGCGGCCCGCAAGGGCGACTCTCGCTCGGCTCGGTGGTGAGCGGTTCGTATGCGCTCGAATCGGCCGCCGATGGCTTGCATCTTACGCGCCTGGCGTTGACCTTCGGCGGCGGCGAAACGAACCCGAGTGACAGCCAAATTCTGAACGTCGGCGGATCGGTCGCACGGCTGGATCTGGCAGGCTGGCTCAAGCTCAACCCCGCCGACAAGAATGCCAAGCCGCTGTCCAATTACCTGCGCACCGCGAAGCTGAGCGTTGCCGAACTCGACTATCTGGGTCTCGCGTTTCGCGACGTGTCGTTGAATCTGGGTGCGATGGAAGGTGGCTTGCGCATCGCAGTCGGCGGACCGAATGTGGTCGGGACCATAACCTTGCCGCGCGCCGCCGATTCGAGCGAGCCGTGGAATCTACAATTCGAGCGCCTGCAGATCGATGTGCCGGCGGACGAGCAAGACGCGAGCGCCGAGCCGGCGCCCGGCAATGCGCAGGTGCTCGGCGATCCGCGCGCCATCCCGGCCATCAATTTTCACGCCGTGCAACTCAACTGGGGCGAGCGCAAGCTTGGCGACGTGCAAGCGACCCTCGTCAAACTCGACGACGGTATCCGTTTGCAGCAGCTGTCCGTCGCCGGCGTCAGTTTCAACGCCAATGCCACCGGCGAATGGCGCGGCAAGGACGCCGGCGTCGGACGCATCATGGGCACTCTGACCAGCAGCGACGTGCAGGATACGGTGAAGCAGCTGGGATATGTTCCGGTGATCGAAGCGAAGAGCGGTCGAATGGACTTCGATCTGAATTGGGTGGGTGCACCAACCGAAGAGGCCTTGAGCCAGGCGGCGGGCCACGTGCAATTGGCCCTCGACAAGGGCCAGGTCGTCGGCATCAAGCCGGGAGCAGGCCGGGTACTCGGCCTCACCAGCGTCGCGGCGCTGCGCCGGCGTCTGGCGCTCGATTTCAGCGATCTGACCGACAAGGGGCTGGCGTTCGACACCGTTCGAGGCGATTTGGACTTGCGCGATGGCAGCGCGTACACGGAGAACGTGTTGGTCAAGGGACCGGCGGCGGAAATCGGACTTATCGGGCGGGTTGGCTTGAAAAACAAGGATTACGACCAAATTGCAGTGGTAACGGGCAGTGTCGGTAATTCGCTGCCGTTGGCGGCCTTGGCGGGCGGTCCGGTCGTGGCCGGGGCCGTGCTGCTCTTCACACAAGTGTTCAAACAACCGCTGAAAGGCCTGGCACGAGGG
>CAYRAC010000107.1:1962-9698 GCA_964422045.1 uncultured Steroidobacteraceae bacterium | reverse complement strand
TTCGATATGACGATCGCCAACCAGATGACCGTTGATCACGGGCTCACGGTGCCGTTGTCGGTCACCTGCGGTAAAACAGATGCGTGGCCGTTTCCGGTGATCCCGCTGTGCGTAAACGTGGTGCAATACCCCCCGCCCACCGGCGCTCGCTGCTACAAACTCGGCCAGGCGATCCGCCGTGCCGTGGAGAAATTCGATCAGGATCTGCGCGTCGTGATCTTCGGCACCGGCGGCATGTCGCACCAGTTGCAAGGCGAGCGTGCTGGTTTGATCAATCGGCAATTCGATACGGCTTTTCTCGACGGCCTGACCCAGAACCCGCTGGCGCTCACCCGAATATCACACACCGAATACATGCGTGAGGCGGGTTCGGAGGGTGTCGAGATGGTGATGTGGCATGTCATGCGCGGCGCGCTCGACGACGACGCCGTCGAGGTGTATCGCCATTACCATGTTCCGGCCTCCAATACGGCTGCGGGCCTGCTGATTCTAGAGAATAGGAGTTCGCCATGAAGGTCTGTCTCGCGGGTCACGGCGCATTCGGCATCAAACACCTGGAAGCGATGGCGAAGATTCCGGGAATCGAAGTGATCTCGCTCGCGGGATCGAACCTGGATTCGGCGCGCGAAGTCGCTCAGCAGTGGAAAATTCCGCATTGGACCGCGACTCTCGCCGAAAGTCTGGCGCAGCCGGGTCTCGACGCCGTGATTTTGACCACGCCCACGCAGATGCACGCGGCGCAAGGTGTCGAATGCATGCGCGCCGGAAAGCACGTCATGATCGAGATACCGATGGCGGACTGCGTCGCTGACTCCGAGCTGCTGGTGCGCGTGCAGAAAGAAACCGGCGTGGTTGCGATGGCCGGGCACACGCGCCGCTTCAATCCCAGCCATCAATGGGTTCACAAGCGCATTCTCGCGGGCGAACTCAAGGTGCTGCAGATGGACGTGCAGACATATTTTTTTCGCCGCACCAACACCAACGCGCTCGGCAAGCCGCGCAGCTGGACGGATCATTTGCTGTGGCACCATGCCTGTCACACCGTGGACTTATTCGGCTATCAGACCGGCGAGCGGATCTCGCAGGAATTTGCGCTGCAAGGCCCGAAACACCCGGTGCTCGGAATCGCGATGGACATGAGTATCGGCCTCAAAGTCCCGTCGGGCGCCTTGTGCACTTTGTCGCTGTCATTCAACAATGACGGGCCGCTCGGCACCTTCTTTCGCTACATTTGCGATAATGGCACCTACATCGCCCGCTACGACGAACTGCTGGACGGCAAGAACAATCCGATCGACGTGTCGAAGGTGGATGTTTCGATGAACGGCATTGAATTGCAGGATCGGGAGTTCTTTGCCGCGATTCGCGACCAGCGCGAGCCGAATTCCAGCGTCGCGCAAGTACTGCCGGCGATGCTCACGCTCGGGCGCCTCGAGCAGCAGCTCGGCAAGTGAGCGTCCGCGCGGGCGCTTTTTTCACTCTGCGAACGGCAACCCCACATAGTTCTCGGCGAGACTCGCGAGCGCCGCTGTCGAGCCGGTCAGATAGTCCAGCTCCGCCAGTTGCAACCGATGCGCGAACGCATCATCGGAGAATTTGTGCGTAACCGAGGTGAACCACCATGAAAAGCGCACCGCCTTCCAAATGCGCCGCAGACACCGTGCCGAGTAGCGGTCGATGAGAGCGGCGCTGCCCGTTCGATAGTATTCCACCAGTGCCTGATACAGCACCCGCACATCCGCGGCGGCAAGGTTCAAGCCCTTGGCGCCGGTAGGCGGAACAATGTGCGCGGCGTCGCCCACCAAGAATAGCTGACCGAACTTCAAGGGTTCGACCACGAAACTTCGCAACGGCGCGATGCTCTTTTCGATCGAGGGTCCGGTCACGATGGCATCGGCGACCTGGACCGGTAGACGCGAGCGCAGTTCCTCCCAGAAGCGCGCGTCGGACCATGCCTCCACTTTCTCATCGAGGCCGCATTGCACGTAGTAGCGGCTGCGGTTGAGCGACCGCATGCTGCATAGCGCGAAGCCGCGCTCGTGATTCGAATACACCAATTCGTGCGCCGCCGGCGGCACGTCGGCGAGAATTCCCAGCCAGCCGAACGGATAAATTCGCTCGAAACTTTGCAGCGCGGTCTGCGGTACGCTGCGGCGGCAAACGCCGTGGTAGCCGTCGCAGCCGGCGACGAAATCGCAGCTCAGTTCGTGGGTTCGGCCATCCTGGACGTAGCGCACAGTGGGACGTGCGCGGTCGAAGCCTTCGATCGATACCTCGCCGGCTTCGTAGATCATGGTCGCGCCCGCGGCTGCGCGCGCGTCCATCAGGTCCTTGGTCACCTCGGTTTGGCCGTAAACCGACACGGCATTGCCGGCGAAACGTTTCAAGTCGACGCGAAAGGTTTGACCCGCGAATCCGAGCGCAAAGCCATCGTGTACCAGCCGCTCGCGCAGCATGCGCTCGCCGACCTGCGCCTGCAGCAGCAGCTCAACGGTACCCTGCTCCAGTACGCCGGCGCGAATCCGTCCGGCGACGTATTCGCGGCTCTGCCGCTCCAGCACCACGTTGTCGACACCATGCAGGTAGAGCAGCTGCGACAGCAGCAGCCCGGAAGGACCGGCGCCGATGATTGCGACTTGAGTGCGGGCCATCGCAAAAGCCTAGCAGCGCCGCCGCTGCCCGATTGCACGATTACATTGCGCGCTGGTACTTATCCACCATGGTGACGCTGGCGAAAATTCAGCGGGCTCGAGCCGTTGTGGCGGCGAAAAAATCGGCAGAAGTACGCCGGGTCCTTGAATCCCAGTTCCGCGGCGATGCCGCTTACCGAGCTGCCTGCATACACCAGGCGTCGCCGCGCCTCGAGGGCCAGGCGCTGTTGGATCAGATCGAAGGCGGTGGCGCCCGCCAAGCGCCGGCAGAGGCGATTGAGGCTGGTCTCCGACAATGCCAGCGAGCGCGCATAGCGCGCCACCGGCCAATGCTTGAGGTACTGCGATTCGATCAGTTGACGGAAGCGCCGCAGCCGCCCGGCATCGAGCCCGCTCGGAAGTTCCGTGGCGTCGCCGGCGGCGCAGCCCTGCGCCAATATCCACAATAGGCAACACGCGAGCCATCCGCCGATCGGCCCGGCCCAGCTGTCGGGCTGCCGGAATTCTTGCTCGAGCAGTTCCAAGAGCTGCTCGAGCCGCTGCGCTAGCAACGGTTCGTCCTGCAGATCGATGGCGCGGGCGATCGCGAACAGAGTCTCGACCGGTGAGCGCTGCAACGGCGTTGCCGCGCTCAAAACCTGCGCCAGATCGATCGTCAGCACATGCCCCTGGGTGTCGGCGCGAAACCGAAAACTGTGCACGGTTCCGGCGGGTATGATCATGACGGCCGGCCCCGCCAAAGCGGCGCGACTGTCGTCCAGGGTCACGATCACCGGACCTGAAGTCACCACCACGCATTGGCTCAGCAAGCTGTGTCGATGAGTGCCGATTCGCCACAGGTACTTGCGGCTGCGCGATTGAATGTCTTCGATGTGAATGCCGTCGGTTTGCGCCGCGCGCGGCGTTTCGCCGTACAGCGAGAAGCTCGGGATGGCGCGTCGCCTGGCGCGCACGGCGTTACTCGGAGACGAGCGCCACGTCGCTCACCAGCAGCACTTCGCAGGCGCCCGCTCCGGTGTCGGTGCGCACCAGCGAGGTGTTGATCCAAGTTCCGTCGTCGCGCACGCCGTCGACCAAATCACCGGACAGGGTCACGATCTCGCCCGGCCGCAGCCGCGACAGCTGCCGCGCAATGGATACATCGCGCGGGATCACGTGCGTGTTGGCACTGTGGACAATGATCGAGTCCTTGGGTATGGGCGCATTGCGGCGTGCGCGCCAAAAGTAGAAACGATTCGACTGCGTGATCTCGATGCCGCGCAGAATCCGACTGTCCGACATCGGACCCCAGCCGAGCGCGAGATCCTCCGGGATGGGGTCGGCGAGCGCATCAAAATGATAGCGCTCGAGGCCTAGAATGCGCGCTGTGATCCTATAGTGAGCGCGCACCGTCAAGCGCCATCGCCCAATCTGCAATTTTTCACCGCCGGGTGCCTCGGTTTGCCGCGGATCGTCGGCGGCAAGCACGCCATCCGGCGGGTGGACCGGCCGATTGATGAACCAATTCCACCCGCCCCAGACAACGTAGACCAGGAAGAGTATTGCGAGAAGAGGGTGGCGCCGCAGTTAGGCGGGCTTCGCTGCCCACACCTTGCACCAGCCGCCCGCGGGTACGCTCTTGCCGGCAAAAATATTGCAACCGGCTGTGGCATCGCTCGCCTTGCCTTGGTATTGCGCGCACGTGCTGCACTTCTGTCCGGCCTTGTACGTTGCGTTGGCGGCGGCGTCCACCTTGGTCGCATCGGTCACGAAACCCAAGGCTTGCGCCGTGGGATCCTTCGGATCAAGCGCCGTCAGACCTGCGGCCTGCGAGGACTGGGTCATCAGACCCATGGCCGGAATCATGGCGCCCGCGATCAGTCCGCCCTTTACGACAGCTCGACGTGAAATCCTGCTTTGCATTGGTGTGATCCTATGGTGAAAGACTCGCGAGCATTTTCCCGCTTTTCGACTCGCGTATGTCATAAATATTAATTAATGCCGCGGCGCAAACGATTCTCACTACCATCTGCCGCCGACTCTGCGAGCAACCAGTCACGCAGCAGCTGCACTTCGCGGCGTATGCGCTGCGGCCGTTCCGGGGTAATCACGAAGTAGGAGTTCTCGTCCGCAAATTCTCCGGCAAGCGCGCTCACCAGCCGCCCGCTCGTGAAGTACGCCGCCAGGAAAATTGGATGCGTGAGTGCAATCCCCTCGCCGGCCGCCGCGAGTTCGAGTGCCGCTATCGTGGTGTCGACGTTCGGGCCGGCGCCCGGCGGGGCACTCGCGAGGTCAAGCTCCTGCCGAACCTTCAGCCAGTGATTTTCATAACCGATGATGTGAATCAAATGGCGCGGCAACAGGTCCGGCGCAGCGGCGCTTGCGCCCGCCCTTTTCAACAGCGCCGGACTGCATACCGCCCGAATATTCTGCTGCAGGAGCCGCTGCGACCGGTAGCCGTGCCAGTGACCTGTGCCGTAACGAATTTCCAAATCCGTGGCTTCATCGAGTACCGCGTTGTCCCAGATCACCGACGATAGCCGCACCTCGATCGATGGGTTGGCACGATTGAAGGCGGGCAGCTTCGGCGCCAGCCACAGCGCGGCGAGCGACACCGGCGCGTGCAGCGTGACTTGCACCCGCTCAGCACCGCCGAAAAGTCCGACGGTCGAGTCGGCGAGTTCTTCGAAGGCCTTGCGCACCGGCGGTAGATAGGCCACCCCCATTGGGGTCAACTTGACGCCGCGCGGCAGGCGCTCGAATAAGGCGAATCCCAAGTGAGCCTCGAGCCCGCGGATTTGGTAGCTGATGGCGCCCGAGGTCAAATTCAATTCCGCTGCCGCCGCCGCAAAGCTGGAGGTGCGCGCTGCGGCCTCGAAGGCCCGCAGCCAGGTGAGGGTTGGCAGTCCAACGACCGGGCGAATTTGACTCAATGCAATCCTCGGGGCTAAAAATTTAACGCCAAAGGTAGCAAATTCTTAAGTTGTATGCCCCGTTCCCTCAATTTATTGTGGTCAACTACCCTCGCCGATCGCAACAAAGGCTGGCATGAAGACAAACGCACGCGTGGTGGTGGTCGGCGGCGGCATCATGGGGGCGAGCCTCCTGTATCACCTGGCATTGGAGGGCTGCACCGATAGCGTCCTGATCGAGAAAGGCGAGCTGACGTCGGGCTCCACCTGGCACGCCGCCGGTCAATGCCCGAGCATTACCGGCAGCTATAACCTGGCGAAGATCCACGCCTACAGCAACCAGCTGTATCCGAAACTCGAGGCGCTGAGCGGTCAGTACGTCAGCTGGCATCCATGCGGCGGCCTGCGGCTCGCGACCAACGAGCACGAACTCGCGTGGCTTCGCCAGGTGTACGGGTTTTCGAAGAGCATCGGCTTTCGCATGGAAATCGTCGGGCTCGACGTGATCAAACGCCTTAATCCCTTTCTGACGACCGACCACGTGATGGCGGCGGCGTGGACCCAGGACGACGGACATGGTGACCCGTCAGGTCTGTGCAACGCCCTGGCCAAGGCCGCGCGCGACCTGGGGGCGAGTGTGGTGCGCCATAATCGCGTGCTCGAGATCCGACAGCGGCGCAGCGGCGAATGGCAAGTCCTCACCGAAAAAGGGCCCATCGTTGCCGAGATGGTCGTGAATGCCGCCGGCTGCTATGCGCGGCAGGTGGCCGCCATGGTGGGCACCGATGTGCCTATCACCAACATGCAGCACCACTACGTCGTGACTCATCCGATCCCCGCGTTCATGGAGCGCAGCGAAGAAATTCCGGTCATGCGGGATTCCTACACCTCGGGCTACTTTCGTCAGGAGCAGAAATCCGGCTTGATGGGTATTTACGAGAGTACCGGGCTTACCGAGGCATGGCCTCCGCGCGGGGTCCCGGAATGGGAATCCACGAACGAATTGTTTGCCGACGACCTGGACCGAATCGCGCCGTGGCTCGAGCGCGCCATCGAGCGGATGCCCATTTTCGGTGAGGTCGGGATTCGGCGCGTCATCAACGGCGCCATACCGCATACGCCCGACGGCGCGCCGCTACTCGGACCCGCGGCGGGCCTGCGCAACTTTTGGATGTGTTGCGGAACTTCATTCGGCATCGCGCAAGGCGGCGGCTGCGGCAAATACTTGGCGCAATGGATGTTGCATGGCGATGCCGAGATCAACATGACGGAGTTCGACCCGCGGCGCTTCGGCGCCTTTGCCGATGAGGCGTACGTGCGCGACAAGGTGTTCCAGGATTATCGATTGACCTTCACCACGCGCCGCCCGGGCGAGGAAGAGATGGCCGGACGGCCGCGCAAAATGAGCCCGCTGCACGACACGCTGCGTGCGCAAGGCTGCGTGCACTCGGAAACGTTCGGCTGGGAACGGCCGAAGTGGTTTTCGCTCGACGGCCGCAGCGAAGACTACAGTTACCGGCGCAACAACGTGTTCGACGTGGTGCGCGATGAAGTCGCCGCCGTGCACGAACGGGTGGGAGTGCTCGATCTTACCGGCTTTGCCAAGTTCGACATCACGGGCGCCGGCGCCGAGGCCTTCCTGAATCGGGTGTGCGCGAATCTCGTGCCGAAGCATGCGGGCGGCATCGGGCTGATGCATTTATTGTCGCCTGCTGGCCGCGTGCAAGGGGAAATGACGGTCACCCGGCTGGGCGATACGCGCTTTTACGCGTTGTCGGCGGCCGCCGCGGAATTACGCGATGAGGATCTGCTCGGGCAAAGCGTCGCACCCGGCGAGCCGGTGCGCATCGAGAATGTCACCGCAGCTCGCGGCGTGCTGGTGTTGAGCGGACCGTGCTCCCGCGAGTTGCTCGCGACGCTGACCGACGAGGACGTGAGCAACGAGTCGTTTCGCTGGCTGCGCGCGCGTGAGATGCGCATCGCCGGGCAGCCGGTGCGCGCGCTGCGGGTGAGCTACGTCGGCGAGCTCGGCTGGGAATTGCATGCGCCGATCGAGGCACTGCCGGCGCTGTACGAAGCCGTTTGGCGTGCCGGACGCAGGTTCGGCATTGCCAACTACGGGCTCTACGCCGTCAATTCCATGCGCATTGAGAAGGGCTACAAAGCTTGGTCGAGCGAACTGACGAACGAGTTG
>CAYRAC010000107.1:0-1952 GCA_964422045.1 uncultured Steroidobacteraceae bacterium | reverse complement strand
TTTGAACATGCTGGAAGCGGACATGTCGCGCTTCATCAATTTCGAGAAGAGCGAGTTTGTCGGCAGGACCGCGACGCTCGCCCAGGCGCCGCGGCCGTACAGGATCGTTTATACGGAAGTCGCCGCGACGGACACGGATGCGCGCGGCGGTGAGCCTGTGCTTGTCAAGGATCGGTGCATCGGCGTCGTGACCTCGGGAGCCTACGGTCACCGCGTCGCCAAGAGCCTTGCGTTCGCCTGCGTAGCACCCGAATTTGCCGTGGCCGGCAGCAGCTTCGACGTACTGATCCAAGGCGAGCGGCGCGCGGCCAACGTGCTCGGAGCCGCCGCCTTCGATCCGGACAATACTCGGATGAGGGCTTAACGTGGCCGCGGACCTGCCCACGCGGGCGCGCGTCGTGATCATCGGCGGCGGCGTCATCGGCTGCTCGGTGGCCTATCACCTGACCAAGCTCGGCTGGAGCGATGTGGTTCTGCTCGAGCGCAAGCAACTGACCAGCGGCACCACCTGGCATGCCGCGGGGCTCGTAGGCCAGCTGCGTCAGAGCATCAACATGACACAGCTCGCCCGCTACACGGCAGAGTTGTATCGCGGGCTCGAAGCTGAGACCGGCCAGGCAACGGGCTATCGTCAGTGCGGCTCGCTGTCACTGGCGACCAGCGCCGGGCGCATGGAGGAATTGAAGCGCAACGCCTCGATGGCGCAGGTCTTTGGACTGACGGTCAAGGTCGTCGGCCCGCAGGAAATTCACGCGCTCTACCCGCTCGCCAATCTGCAGGATGTGATCGGCGGCATTCACATCCCGAGCGACGGTTACGCCAACGCCGTCGATATCACACAAGCGCTCGCCAAAGGCGCACGCGCTCGCGGCGCGCTGATTCTGCAGGACCTCAAAGTCACCGCCATCCAGCACGACGGGCGTCGCGTCAGCGGCGTACAGACGGATCGAGGTCGCATCGACGCCGACTATGTGGTCTTGTGCGGCGGCATGTGGACCCGCGATCTCGCCGCTGCCATCGGCGTGACGGTGCCGCTGCATGCCTGCGAACATTATTATGTTCTTTTCAAAGACGTGCCCGGCCTCACCCCCGACTTGCCGGTTCTGCGCGATTACGACCACTGCAGCTACTTCAAGTACGACGCTGGCAAGTTGCTGGTGGGCGCATTCGAACCTCAGGCACGTCCGTGGGGAGCCGGGGGCATTCCCGAAGATTTCTCGTTCGGCGAAATCGCAGGTGATTTCAGTCACTTCGAACCGGTGCTGCTCGACGCCATGCGGCGCATCCCGGCGCTCGAACAGGCCGGCATTCAAAAGTTCTTCTGCGGCCCGGAGAGCTTCACGCCCGATGTCCGCTATCACTTGGGCGAGTCGGCGGAACTCGCCAATTGCTTCGTCGCAGCCGGGCTCAATTCCATCGGACTGCAATCGGCTGGCGGCATCGGCAAGGTGGTAGCGGAGTGGATCCGCGACGGCCACCCGCCGGTCGATCTGTGGGAAGTCGACGTGCGGCGCAATATGCCGTTCCAGATGAACCGCAAGTATTTGCGCGCGCGCGTCGCGGAGAGCTTGGGGTTGCTGTACGCAACGCACTGGCCGTTCCGGCAATACGAGACCGCACGCGGCGTGCGCAAATCCGCGCTGCACGACCGTTTGGCGGCTGCGGGCGCGTGTTTTGGCGAAGCCTTCGGCTGGGAGCGAGCCAACTGGTACGCTCCCCCGGGAGTTGTGCCCCGCTACGAGTACAGCTACGGCCGCCAGAACTGGTTCGAACACAGTGCGCGCGAGCATCGCGCGGTGCGCACGACGGTGGGCTTGTTCGACCAGTCATCGTTCGCGAAGTTTCGTCTCGAAGGCACGGACGCCGCGCGGGTGCTGAATCGCGTTTGCGCCAACGACATCGATGTCGCGCCGGGCAAGATGATTTACACCCAATGGCTGAACGAGCGCGGC
>CAYRAC010000106.1:4188-9708 GCA_964422045.1 uncultured Steroidobacteraceae bacterium | reverse complement strand
GCACGGTCACCGCGGGCAACGCCTCCGGCATCAACGACGGCGCCGCCGCCGTGGTCATGATGTCCGCCAAGAAAGCCCGGGAGCTCGGGCTCACGCCGCTGGTCACCATCAAGGCGTACTCCTCGGCCGGGGTCGATCCGAGCATCATGGGAATGGGACCGGTGCCCGCGACTCAGCTGTGTCTGAAGAAAGCGGGTTGGTCGGCCAAGGATTTGGACCTCATGGAGATCAATGAGGCGTTCGCCGCGCAGGCGATCGCGGTCAACAAAGAGATCGGCTGGGACACGAACAAGATCAACGTGAATGGCGGCGCAATCGCCTTAGGCCACCCGATTGGCGCCTCCGGGGCGAGGATCCTCGTGACCTTGATTCACGAGATGCTGAAGCGCGACGCAAAACGTGGCCTCGCGTCACTCTGCATTGGGGGTGGAATGGGCGTCGCGCTCGCCGTCGAACGCTAAGAAGATCCGCCGCCCGGCTGAGGGTAACAGGAGATGCGCATGGACGTTTCCAAGGACGTGGATCCGCTGGAGACTCGGGAATGGCTTGACGCTTTGCGCTCGGTGCAGCAAAACCGGGGCGCCGATCGGGTCGATTTCCTGATGAGCCAGCTTCTGGAGGCGGCGCGTCGCGTAGGCGCCCGCGGAATCGCCTCGCTCAACACGGCGTACTGCAATACCATTGCGCCGGAGCGAGAAGCGAAATCCCCCGGTAATCGCGACATCGAACACAAGATCCGCTCGATCATTCGTTGGAACGCGGTCGCAATCATCCTCAAGGCCAACAAGCAATCCTCGGAGCTGGGCGGCCATATCGCGAGCTTTCAGTCTTCGGCGCTGCTCTACGACATTGGCTACGGCCACTTCTGGCATGCGCCCACCGAGCAGCACGGCGGCGATCTTATCTATGTCCAAGGACATGTCGCCCCGGGGATCTACGCTCGAGCATTCCTCGAGGGCCGTCTTTCCGAAACGCAGCTGCTCAACTATCGCCAGGAAACGGAGGGTAAGGGCATCTCCTCCTATCCGCACCCGTGGCTGATGCCTGACTTCTGGCAGTTTCCCACCGTGTCGATGGGACTCGGGCCGTTGATGGCCATTTATCAGGCGCGATTCCTCAAGTACTTGGAAGGACGCGGCTTGGCCAAGACTGAACAGCGCAAAGTGTGGGCGTTCTTAGGCGATGGCGAATGCGACGAGCCCGAATCGCTCGGCGCGATCTCGCTCGCCGGCCGGGAACAGCTCGATAACCTGATTTTCGTCATCAACTGCAACCTGCAGCGTCTCGACGGCCCGGTGCGCGGCAACGGCAAGATCATCCAGGAGCTGGAGGCCGTATTCCACGGTGCCGGCTGGAATGTCATCAAGGTCGTATGGGGCTCCGGCTGGGACGCTCTGCTCGCCAAGGATACGGGCGGCTTCTTGCTCAAGCGGATGCAGGAGTGCCTCGACGGCGAGTATCAGGACTTCAAGTCGAAGAACGGCGCTTACGTGCGCGCGCATTTCTTCAACTCTCCCGAACTGCAGGCGTTGGTGGCGCACTTAAGCGACGAGGAGGTGTGGAATTTGAATCGCGGCGGTCACGACCCCGTCAAGGTATTTGCCGCCTATGCAGCGGCGGTCGCGCACAAGGGACAGCCGACGCTGATTCTCGCAAAAACGGTCAAGGGCTACGGCATGGGCGAATCGGGTGAAGGCCAGATGATCGCGCACCAGGCGAAGAAAATGACCGAGGATGCCTTGAAACAGTTTCGCGACCGATTCCAAGTGCCGCTGAGCGATGCCGAGCTGCTCGACCTGCCGTTCGTCAGACTGCCGGAAGGCAGCGAGGAGATGCAATACCTGCGCGCCCATCGCGAGGCGCTCGGCGGTTCCTTGCCGCAACGCCGGCGAAAATCCGCGCCTTTGGAAATCCCGCCCCTGGAGCAGTTCGATCGCCTGCTCAAGGATTCCGGCGAGCGCGAGAACTCGACCACCATGGCTTTCGTGCAAATGCTCGGCACGCTGCTACGCGACAAGGCGATCGGCAGGCACATCGTGCCGATCGTGCCCGACGAGTCGCGCACATTCGGTATGGAGGGCATGTTCCGCCAGCTTGGCATTTACTCCGCGGTGGGCCAGCTGTACAAGCCGCAGGACGCCGATCAACTCATGTATTACCGCGAATCCAAGGATGGACAAGTGCTGCAGGAAGGCATCAACGAGGCGGGTGCGATGTCATCCTGGATCGCTGCCGCGACCTCGTACAGCAGCAATGACGTGCCGATGATTCCATTTTATATTTACTATTCGATGTTCGGCCTGCAACGCGTCGGCGATCTCGCATGGGCCGCCGGCGACATGCGCTGCCGCGGCTTCCTGCTGGGGGGAACCGCCGGCCGCACGACCTTGAACGGCGAAGGACTACAGCACGAAGATGGACACAGCCATGTGCTCGCGTCGACGATTCCCAACTGCATCTCCTACGATCCGACCTTCGCTTACGAAGTCGTGGTGATCATTCGCGAAGGCATGCGGCGCATGTATCAGGCTCAAGAGGACGTCTACTACTACTTGACGCTGATGAACGAGAATTACCCGCAACCCGGCATGCCGCCCGGGGCGCAGGACGGCATCATCAAGGGCATGTACTTGTTCAAGGACGCGGGCAAGACAAGCGGGCCGCGTGTACAGCTGTTCGGAAGCGGCACCATTTTGCGGGAAGTTCTCGCGGCGGCGGATCTGTTGAAGAGCGACTTCCAAGTGAGCGCGGATGTGTGGAGCGTGACCAGCTTCAACGAATTGCGACGCGATGGGATGAGCGCCGAGCGCTGGAATTTGCTGCGCCCGGACGCGCCGCGGCGCAAGAGCTACCTCGAAACATGTTTGGAGGATCGCAGCGGTCCGGTGATCGCTTCGACCGATTACATGCGAGTCTTCGCCGATCAGGTGCGCAATCAAATATCGAGACGCTACGTGACGCTCGGTACCGATGGCTTCGGGCGCAGCGACTACCGCGCGAAACTGCGCCAGTTCTTCGAAGTCAACCGCCATTACGTGGTGCTCGCGGCGTTGAAAGCATTGGCCGATGACGGCGAGATCAAACCCGGCCAGGTCATGCAAGCCATCAAGAAATACGGCCTCGACACCGAGCGCCCCGATCCCTGGTTGGTATGACGGAGCGAGCCATGGCGACAACGACGGAAGTCAAAGTTCCGGACATCGGCGACTTCAAAAACGTGCCGGTGATCGAGGTATTGGTCAAGGTGGGCGACACGGTCAAGGCGGAGGATCCGCTCGTGACATTGGAGTCCGACAAGGCGACCATGGAGGTGCCCTCGCCGGACGGCGGCACCGTCCAAGAACTCCATGTCAAGGTCGGTGACAAGGTCGCCGAGGGCCGCGTCATTCTGACGCTCGCAACCGCCGGCGCCTCGGCAATGCCCGCCGCCTCCCCCGTCGCGGCTGCCGTTGCCGCTCCCGCCGCCGCTCCCGCTGCGGATCCAGCGCGCGCGGCAGCGGCCGCGGCCGCCAAACCTGCGGTCGATGAGCTGGATTTCGCTCTTGCCTACGCGGGGCCCGCCGTGCGCAAGCTGGCGCGTGAGCGATCCGTCGATCTTGCCAAGGTTCGGGGGACCGGCGAGAAGGGCAGAATCACGCTGGCCGACGTCGAAGCCATAGCCCAGGGCAGCGCGCCGGCAGCAACGGCCTCGGCCGGGGGCGCCGGATCGGGCTTGGGTCTTCTGGCATGGCCGACCGTGGACTTCGGCAAGTTCGGCCCGATCGAAAGCAAACCACTGTCCCGATTGAAGAAGATCTCCGGTGCAAATCTGCATCGCAATTGGGTGTTGATTCCCCACGTCACCAATCATGACGACGCCGATATCACCGAGATCGAAGAGTTTCGCGTCAAAATCAACAAAGAAAACGAGAAGAGCGGCGTCAAACTGTCGATGCTCGCATTCCTGATCAAGGCAGCGGTCTACACCCTCAAGAAATTTCCCGAGTTCAATGCGTCGCTCGACGGCGAGAATCTCATTCTCAAGCAGTACTACCACATCGGATTTGCCGCAGACACGCCCAATGGATTGGTGGTTCCCGTGATTCGCGATGCAGACCAGAAAGGTGTCGCGCAGATCGGCAAGGAGATGGGCGAACTCGCCAAGCTCGCTCGCGACGCCAAGCTGAAGCCGGACCAAATGCAGGGGGGTACGTTTACCATCTCCAGTCTCGGCGGTATTGGCGGTACTTATTTCACGCCCATCATCAACGCACCCGAAGTGGCCATCATGGGCGTCTGCAAGTCGTCTTGGAGACAGGTGTCTCCCGATGGTAAGCAGTCATCCTGGCGTTTGTTGTTGCCGCTATCCTTGTCCTGGGATCACCGTGTGATCGACGGCGCCGCCGCCGCGCGATTCAACGGCTATTTCGCTTCCGTCCTCGCCGATTTCCGGCGCGCATTGATGTAGGGGTTTGCAGCATGGCCAATATTGTCGAAGTCAAAGTCCCGGACATCGGTGATTTCAAAAATGTACCCGTGATCGAGGTCCTGGTGAAACCCGGTGACGTGGTCAAGGCGGAAGACCCGATGATTTCCTTGGAATCCGATAAGGCCACCATGGAAGTGCCCGCTCCGAGTGCGGGGACGGTCGCGGAGGTGAAGGTCAAAGTCGGCGACAAGGTCTCCGAGGGCGCTCTCATACTGACGCTGTCGAGCGCAGCGACGGCGAGCGGCGCAGCAACCGCGCCAGCCGCCTCGGCAGCGGCTTCCCTTGCGCCGCCTTCCGACGCCGCAGGCGCCGCAACGCAGGCCCCAAGCGCGGGCCGCTATTCGGGCGGCGTGGACTTCGTGTGCGAGGTGATGGTGCTGGGCGCCGGTCCCGGCGGCTACTCGGCGGCGTTCCGCTCGGCTGACTTGGGCATGAAGACCGTGCTGGTCGAGCGCCACGCAACGCTTGGCGGGGTATGCCTGAACGTCGGATGTATCCCATCCAAGGCGCTGCTGCACACGGTTGCCGTCATGGATGAAGCCAAGGCGATGGCACAACACGGCATTACGTATGGGGCGCCTCATATCAACTTGGGTAAGTTGCGTGACTTCAAGGATGGCGTCATCAAAAAGCTCACGGGCGGCCTCGCCGGGATGGCCAAGGCGCGCAAAGTCGATGTCGTACGCGGGCAGGGTCGCTTTCTCGATGCCCACCATCTGGAAGTCGAACTGATCGAGGGCCCGGGCGGCCAGAATAAGAGCGGTACAAAGAAAGTCGTAAAGTTCCAGAAGGCCATTATCGCGGCCGGCTCGGAAGCCGTGCGGCTTGCCTTTATGCCGGACGATCCGCGCATCGTCGATTCCACCGGCGCGCTTCGGCTGCAGAGCATCCCAAAGCGCATGTTGGTGGTCGGCGCGGGGATCATCGGTCTGGAAATGGCAACCGTGTACGCCGCGCTCGGTGCGCGCATCGATGTCGTTGAGATGTTGGACGAGATGATGACCGGCGCCGACCGCGACCTGGTCAAGGTCTGGGAAAAAATGAATCTTCCG
>CAYRAC010000106.1:0-4178 GCA_964422045.1 uncultured Steroidobacteraceae bacterium | reverse complement strand
AGACGGTGGGTGCGAAAGCCATGCCTGACGGCATTGAAGTCAGCTTCGAGGGCGAGAAGGCCCCGCAGGGGCCGCAACTCTACGATCTCGTTCTCGTGGCGGTCGGGCGCAGTCCGAACGGCAAGAAGATTGCCGCGGAGAAAGCCGGGATCGCCGTGAGCGAGCGCGGCTTCATCACCGTCGACCGGCAAATGCGCACCAATGTCCCGCATATCCATGCCATCGGCGACATTGTGGGCCAGCCGATGCTGGCCCACAAAGCAGTACACGAAGGGCACGTCGCCGCGGCGGCGGCCAATGGACAGAAAGTCTACTTTGATGCATTGCAAATCCCCTCGGTGGCTTACACCGACCCGGAAGTCGCGTGGGCCGGCAGGACCGAAACGCAATGCAAGGCCGAAGGCCTGCGCTACGGCAAGGCCGTGTTCCCGTGGGCAGCCAGTGGCCGCGCCATCGCCAACGGCCGCGACGAGGGTTTCACCAAGCTGTTATTCGATGAAACCTCGCACCGCTGTATCGGCGGCGGAATCGTCGGCACGCACGCCGGCGATCTGATCGGGGAGGTATGTCTGGCGGTCGAAATGGGCTGCGATCCGGTCGACATTGGCAGCACCATCCATCCGCACCCGACCTTGATCGAATCCGTCGGCATGGCCGGTGAAGTGTTTGAAGGGGTCTGTACCGATTTACCGCCGATGAAGAAGAAATAGCCCGAAGCATCTCTGCGCTCCGACACCAACTATGCCCATCGTCTTACAAGCGATGCGCGGCGACGATGCAATAGTTGGCCCTGGCAAACAGGAGACATTCATGGGCATTAACAAAGATCAAGTTGAAGGTCGAGTGAAGGAAGCGGCGGGCAAGGTGCAGGAAACCGCCGGAAAAGCGCTCGGCAGTACGACGCAGCAAGCCAAGGGTTCGGCCCACAAGGTGGCCGGCGCTGCGCAGGCCGCGTACGGCGATGTCAAGGAGAACGTGAAGGATAACTTCAAGGACGCGAACAAGCGACCCTAAGAATTGACTCGCTAATCTTGAACTTAGGAGCGGCGGGCAACGGAACCTTATGCCCGCCCTCCTTCAATCCAGACTGCCGTTCGCGAATTTCCGCAGTCCGCTCATTTCTCGGCGCGCTCTCATCTACCTCGGTGCCGTCCTCGCGACAGCAATCGCGGGCTGCGCGCTGCTATTGATTTTGTTCGACTCCGGTTACTTCCGAGGAGCGCTGCTGCGAGCCGTCTCCAGCCGTGTGGGCCGCCCGGTCAGCGCGGCGACGCTGGATGTTCAGCTAATCTCGCTGCATCCGCGAGCGGTGGCGACGCGGGTCACCATCGGCAATCCACCGTGGATGCCGCAAGGCTCAACCGCGGAAATCGCCAAGCTCACTCTGGTGTTCGACCTACCGGGCTTGAGCCATTCCTTCAACATCGCCAAACTCGTCACGGAGGATACAGACTTGCACCTCGCGCGCGATTCGGCCGGCCGTTCCAACTGGCAATTGACGGCTCCGGATCAGCCGGCTGCGGCGATTGCGCTCATCATTCGCAGCCTCTCCATGCCGGGCACCCACGTCGAGCTTGACGATGAGCGGCGACATTTGAAGTTCCGCGGCCTCGTCTCCGCGGCAGACATACATGATTCCGGCGGTGCGCCTGCGCTTCGCCTCGACGGGAAAGGGGAATTGAACGGCCGGGATGTCGAATTCGATGTTACCGGCGACTCGCTTGCCACCGCGCGTCACGACACGCCCTATCACTTTTCCTTCGTGGAGCGATCGAGCGGTTCGCGCCTCAGCGGCAACGGATCTTTGCCGAGGCCATTTGATTTCAATCAGGTCGACGCGGCATTCGCCGCGACCGGAGCGGACCTCAAGGACCTGTATTTTTTGACCGGCGTCACCTTGGTGAATACCGGAAGTTTCGCGCTTCAGGGCAAGTTCGTGCGGCGCGGAACCCAGGTGACCTTGAGCGACCTCGCCGTGACTTCGGGTCAGAGCGACATGCAGGGCACCGTGTGGCTCGACGGCTCGGGCGAGCGAACGCAGCTGCGCGCCGACCTGCACTCGCAGTCCTTGCGTCTTGCGGACCTCGGTGCACGGGCGGCTGGACGCGATGTCGAGTCGGCCGCGAATCAGTCTTTGTTACTGTCGAATGCCGCGTTTAGTCCGAGCGCAGCGCGCCGCGACGACGCGACGGTGAGCCTCCACGCCCGGCATGCGCAAGTGGGCCGGGTCGCTTTGCAGGCGGTGGACGCGCACATGACGCTCGATCACGGCGTCATCGTGATTGCGCCGCTGTTGGCCGACACCCTCGATGGGAAACTCAGCGCCCGTATCCAAATTGATGCGTCCAAGGACGATCCGCCCACCTCCGTCGACTTGAAAATCTCCGATGCACAGGTGGGACAGCTCCTTCGCAAGGGGTCGGCGCAGGCCCCGCTGGAGGGTTTGCTGCGTGCGCGGGTGCTCATCAAGGGACACGGCAGTTCCGTGCATCAAGTCGCATCCACTGCCAATGGCACGGTGAGCGCAGTGCTCTCCCACGGAGCCCTGCGTTCGTCGCTGGCGGAACTGACCGGCGGCGATCTGCGCGGGCTCGGCCTGCTGCTCGCCAAGAGTAAACAGGAAACGGGCGTGCGCTGTGGGGTAGCGAGTTTTCGGGCTCAGGGCGGCACGCTCACCGCTCAGAGCTTGGTCCTCGACACCGACTCCTTTCTGATCAGCGGCGAAGGTGCCATTCACCTCGATTCGGAGTCTCTCGATCTGAAGCTACGCGGTCGTCCCAAGAAGATGCGGCTCGTGCGCGTGCCCTCGCAGGTGTTGTTGCATGGCACGCTTGCGCATCCCTCGGCCGGCATAGGGGCACGAAATTCCGCCACGCAAACTGCGGACGCCGCGCTCGGGGTGTTATTGACGCCGCTCGCCTCGATACTGGCCTTTGTCGATCCGGGCAAGCCTGCGGAGGCCGATTGTGCTGCTCTCGCCGCACAGCCGAAAACTTAGCTCATCGCTGCGAAGCGGCGGCTTGCCTGAACCGTCGTAAACAGTGGCGTTGCGAAAAGCCAGGGTATGCAGCGTTCTGCCCGCGGGATCCGCCGCCCAAGTTACCAGCGCGAACAGCGCAAGGCTCGCGCTGAGCAGCGTTCGGAGTCCGCACACGCGGCGTTCGACGCTTGGCACACTCATTGTGCGCTCCATCCACCGTCGATGGCCCAAGCGGCGCCACGCACCTCGCGCGCTGCGTCGCTTGCCACAAATAGCACCAGCGCGGCCACCTCATCGATGCCGACGAATTGCAGCGACGGTTGCTTCTCCTCGAGCAACAGCCGCTGCGCGTGCGCAACCTCGATTCCCAGTTCCTTGGCACGCGCATCGACTTGCTTCTGCACGAGCGGCGTGTACACCCAGCCGGGACAAATCGCGTTGCATGTGATCGGCGATCCGGCAGTCTCGAGCGCCACGACCTTGGTCAATCCGATGAGTCCATGCTTTGCCGCCACATACGCCGACTTGTCGATCGAGGCCACCAGTCCGTGAACGGACGCGATATTCACAATCCGCCCCCAATTTCGGCGGCGCATTCCCGGCAGCGCGGCGCGCATCGTATGAAACGCGGAAGACAGATTCACGGCAATGACGGCGTCCCATTGCGCGATCGGAAACTCCTCGATGGGCGATACATGTTGAATGCCCGCGCAGTTCACCAAGATATCGACGGCACCGAGTTGCGTCTCGCAGCGGCGCACCAGAGCCGCAAGCTCAGCCGGGTTGCGCGCATCGGCAGGCATATACACGGCCTCGCCGCCCCCGCCTCCGAGCTCGGCGCTTATTCGATCGATCTCATCGGGCGGGGCGAATCCAGAAAACGCCACGACCGTCCCTTGCGCAACAAACGCGCGAGCGATGCCGAGCCCAATACCGCTCGTGGCTCCTGTAATCAAAGCGACCCGCTGGTCCGGCATGAAACCCTCCCGCCGAATGAATGAGCCCCCTCAAACCGGCATTATGTCAGGCAAAGCGCCAATCGAGGATTCCGTCACATAGACCCAAATCGTCTTGGACTTGGCACCGGCCCACAGTTACCATGCGCACCCCCCTTGTCTCGGGCAGGCAGCACTCATGTACCCGACAATTGTTCATGCCTAACCGCAGGCGGCGTCAGGTTGCGGGCAATTTCATCGAA
>CAYRAC010000105.1:0-9740 GCA_964422045.1 uncultured Steroidobacteraceae bacterium | reverse complement strand
CACATGACGAATCGAGATTGCGATGGCCGCATATACCAATGAGGAGCGGAAACCCGGAGTCATGACGTGTCATGGAGCGATTGTCTCATTAGTGCCATGCGCGCTCTACGCGACTGCCATGAGTGTCAGTCCAACTTCCGCTGGCACCTCTAGAGAGCAACAGGACGTCCGCCATGTTTATATCCGTCCGAAAACGCCCCACCTGAACGGCAAGGTCGAACGCTCACATCGAGTCGATGAGCAGGAGTTTTACCAGCTGCTCGACAAGGACGGCATCGGAGACGATAGCCATCTGTTTAACGACAAGCTGCGCGACCGACCAGCAGGCGAGTCTCGCATTCAGCGTCGCCACGATTGATCGACAGGTGCTCCTGAATTATGACGATCTTGACCGGCCGATGATTTTGCGCGCCTTTGCCAGCGTCTCGTCGAGCGGTATTCCCCGCACTTTGCCGCTCTCCGTATCTGCAATTCGGCGTCGCATCTCATCCTCCGGCGAGAGCAAGAGCGCGGCGCTGAGATCGAGGCGGTTCGTGCGGCATTGATCGAGGGTGAGAAGAGTGGAAAGCCCAGGCGCTTCGACGCGAGCGCCTTCAAGCGCATGGCTACTTCGGTCAAGGATCACTTTATTACTTGAAGTTCAAATGACGCATATGCGCTAAGGGTTGCTCGACGCCTGCCACCTGCACTCACACCTCGGCGCGCATGCCGGCTGCCACAATGAGCGGACGCTGGCCTAATGCGGGTCTTTGCGAAGCCGGCGGCGTTTCGATAGCCGCCTATGCGTTTTCCATGGTGGATTCTTAGAAGACTGAGCAGTGGCTCTTGCGGATCCGAATAAGGAGCGATTGAGGTGGCATATGCGAGCTCGTTAGACGGTGGCGGGCAGCCGTCCCCCCAGTTTTGTCACGCCAGCAAACGGTAATCCGGATTCTTCCTCGATGCGTAGCAACTGATTGTATTTTCCAAGGCGCTCAGAGTTGCGAACAGAACCGATCTTGATTTGTCCTGCACCGATTCCGACGGCGAAATCGGCAATAAACGTATCTTCGGTTTCGCCGGAACGGGCCGAAACGACTGTCGCGTAGCGGCTCTCGCGGCTCAGACGGATCGCTGCCAACGTGCCGGAGAGCGTGCCGTTCTGATTCAGCTTGATGAGGGCGGCATTTGCGACACCCAGCGCGACGCCCTGCGAAATTCGCTCTACATTTGTCGCAAATAAATCATCACCAACGATCTGTACCGCGGGCAGGGCCGCCGTAAAGTGTTGCCATGTGGACCAGTCGTCCTGTTCCAAGGCGTCTTCTATCGATATGATGGGATAACGGCGTGCCAGATCTTGGACAAACTCCGACATTTCCGTACCGGAAAGCGATAGCTGCTCCCCCGGCAGCAGATACTTGCCGTCGGAATACAGTTCGCTCGCGGCAACGTCCAATGCGATCGCGAGCTCGGAGCCTGCCCGATAGCCCGCTTTTTGAAACGAGGCCATCATCAATTCCAGAGCGCGCTCTGCTTGTGAATATCCAGGGCTGAGCCCGCCCTCGTCGGCCAGCAGTACAGGCAGACCCGCGCTCCGCATCAAGACAGCCGCCTGATTTCGTACTTGAGAAATCATGTGCAGAGCTTCGGTATAGCTTTGTGCACCCACTGGAACAACCAGGAAGTCTTGAAAATCCATGCCGCGGTTGGCGTGGGCGCCGCCGCTCAAGATGTTTGTCATAGGCATCGGGAGACACATCTCAGAGCCTGGCAACAAGGACGCCAGGTAGCGGTACAGCGGCAATCCGCTATGAGAGGCCGCCGCCCGGGCACAGGCCAGAGAGACCGCAAGGACCGCGTTGGCGCCCAACCTGTTGAGTGATGAACTGCCGTCCAAACGGATCAAGGCAAGGTCAAGCTCTGATTGATCGAGGCCATCGAGCCCCACCACGCAGTCGGAAATCTCCGTAAGGACGTTGTTGACCGCTGCGCGAACACCAAGTCCTTCGTATTGCGAATGATCGCGATCGCGAAGCTCCAAAGCCTCGTGACGACCAGTAGAGGCGCCGGACGGCGCGCACGCGCGTCCCCAGGAACCGCCGGAAAACATCACATCCGCTTCAACCGTAGGTCGGCCCCGGGAATCCAGGATCTGTCGAGCACGCACCGACGATATTCGAGATGACATATGGCTCTAGAACGAAATGCCCGGAAACAAGGTCTCGATCGACTTTCCTTGGCCGGTGATCATCGAGGTCGCCGCAGCCCGAGTCGATTCCAAATCGATGTCCGACAAGTAGTCGACAGGAGAAGCCCCGTCCAGTCTCGCGAGCACCAGG
The DNA here is from genome assembly GCA_964422045.1 of uncultured Steroidobacteraceae bacterium. GTDB lineage: Bacteria > Pseudomonadota > Gammaproteobacteria > Steroidobacterales > Steroidobacteraceae > Bog-1198. The sequence goes on along the minus strand of CAYRAC010000105.1, from coordinate 7,419 downwards.
CATCCGGCGATTTGCACGAGATGCTGATCGAAAATGGACGGCCCCGTCGTCTTGTAGGCGGAAATGAAATGATTCATGGCATCCAGCATCGGGGTCTTCATCGCCCCCCGCCGCTGCGCTTTCAGAATCAGGTGAGAGAGACAAAACCCTACATCGAATCGCGGGTCGCCCCAATGTGCCACTTCGAAGTCTAGAATGACGATGTCCGGGCCGTCGGCAAGTATATTCTTAGGACTGTAGTCGCCGTGCACCAGCGCGCCGCGACGTGACTGCATACCGGCCGCTATGGATCTTATTTGCCGGCCTAGCTCTACGCTGCGGTCGGCCACTCTGGTGAAGAACGGCTCTATTCGAAGCTCCTCGAAGTAGGTCGTATCCTTGAATTGCCCGCCGATATCGCTTCGCAGGGCCGATCGCGAATGTAACTGCCCAAGCAGCTCACCCGCCCGTGCGGCCGTTCGGACATCTACGCGCCCTGCCAAGAGCTGAGCTTTCCAGTTTGACAGTCGTGCCTCAACCAGGCGCATCGCGAACGTATGCTCATCGGGTTTCGTCCACAAAATCTGTGGAACATTGCAAGCGCCGATAAGCTCGGCCGCAGCGCGGATGGCGGCTACCTCTGTGTCCGATCGCGCGGGATCTGAATACCATTCAGCCGCCACCTTGAGTTTCGGAAGGGCGCGCTTTATGACCTCGGGACCGTGACTGCCGTTGGTGACTCGAATATCGCTGGCAACCCCTCCATCCAGAGGCCTGTCGAGACGAGGCGTGTTGCACGGACACACAGGTGCATCCCCGTTTATCACCCGGACCACTTCCTCGCAGGCTCTTCGCCGAAGCTCAATGAGTGCCGCCGTCGACGCGTAGGCCACGTGGGGTGTGACGACGACGTTTCTGTGACGTAGCAGGTCCATGGGCGGGGATGGTTCTCCGTCCACGACATCAAGTGCCGCCCCTCTTACCTGGCCACTCTGGAGCGCGGCCAATAGCGCCGCATTGTCGACAAGACCGCCGCGACTTACGTTGATCAGGAGCGGCTGCTTTCGACACGAGGCCAAGAAGCGCGCATCGATCATCTTTGCGCTTTCCGGTGTCAGTGGGATGTGCAGTATGATCACATCGGCATCCGCTTGAATCCGAGCCAGATCCACGGCAGTGATGGGCGCTTGCGCCACGGGGGCAGGCACCGAATATGTGATGACGCGGCAACCGAATGCGGTCAGCTTCCGCGCCGTTTCCCGCCCGATCCGACCATAACCCAAGACTGCCACCGTGAGGTCCGACATCCGGGACAGTTCGCTGCCACCGGTTTGCCAGCCGTTGGCCTTGACCTCGGAACTCAGGCGGGCGATCCCTCGCGTATGCGCCAACAGCATGCCTATCGCATGATCCGACACTTCGGAAACACAGTAGTCCGGCACATTCGTTACCCAGGTGCCGCGGGCCGTCGCCGCCTCTACCGCAATATTGTCGATCCCGACGCCGAGCCGAGAGACGACAGCGAGGTCGGACGGAGCGGAGATGGCCTTTTCAGAGACCGGCGCCCAGCATGTCAGAATGGCGCGCGGGTTGTGCTGAAGTACCAGGCGCTCAATATCTTCGGCTGACCCGGCCACTGCAGCACCGCTGATCAGCGTGTACTTGGGCTCGTTGAAGACGCTTTCTTCCACCGATAAGTCCTGCCACGGATGATCCGTAAGGAGCACTTTTACGGTGGCACCGTGCGCTTCCGGTCGACCCGGCATCAGCGCTGCTGCTCGATGTCGATCAAGCGCTGCATGAGCCGCCTCAATTTCGCCGCGGCAGTGTCGCTATTCACCAATAACTCGACCACAGGCTCACCAAATTGGTTCATATGCGCTTCGATCGCCTCCACCGCATCGACATCTTGCTTCCGAACCGCTGCGTCAAAGGGGTTGAGCATTGCATCGAACGCCTCATCGGCCAATCGGTGGGTACGGGACGACATGCCAAAATAGTGGCAGCTGTGAGGCGTTTCCGGGGTTATCGCGTGGTGGAAGTGCATATCGCCATAGATTGTCTTATCGACCGCTTCCTTGCCCTCGATCGTGCTGGTGATATAGCCCGTCGTCGTGATATATCCCGGACCATAAAAAGTCGTTATCGAGGCGGAATCACTGCCTCCTTCGAAGCGATTCTCGTCGCCAAAAATGCTGGCGTGAAAGCGAGTCCATCCCGTTTGCATCGGCCTCACCACGGTCAGACGATCTTGCTTTTCCGTGATTCTCAGTGGCGCTTGAAGGATGGCGTCGAAATCACCCATGTCTCCGTGAAGGCAGGCCACATGAGTGAGATCCAGTAGATTCTCCATCAATAGCGAATAACGACCCTTGATGCTGCCAAACTTGATGGGGTCGAGGTATTTCCAACCGTGCCCGAGACCCACCTCGTCGAGGCTGGGTATTTTGGTGACGTCGGCCAAAGTTGGGTCTCCCGGCCAGATCCAAATCCAAGGTCCGCGCTCCAAGACCGGATATACCCGCTGTTTATAGCTTGGAACCGAAGTTTGCGAAGGCACGCGAACGCAGGAGCCGGTGCGCCCATCGAACGTGAAGCCGTGATATCCGCACTGCAGGCTGTCTCCCTTCACTTGCCCTTTCAGGGCCAGCGGATAGGCGCGGTGCGGACAAAGACCATGCATTGCCATCGCGGCTCCGCTTTCGGAACGGTAGAACACCACTGGCTTATCAAGAATGGTGCGCTCAATCGGACCAGAGGCGATGTCTTGGCGGGTGCAGCCCACGTACCAGGCATTACGCACAAAAGTCGCGTCATTTCGAAAAGGATACATGATTACCTCAATACGCCTCGCGAAGGAGACGCCGCGCCGGTCATGATACTCATGTCGCGCAGAAGCATTGATATTGGTGCGTCATCCAGTGGCCTTCAACAATGCTCCGCCGTCTACAATCATGGCCTCTCCGGTAATCTGCCGTGCATATGGCGAAGCCAGAAAGATCGCCGGATCAGCGACATCATTCGCATCGGATACGATTTTCAGCAGGGTGCTCGCGCGCCATTTTTCTCGAAGCGTGTCGAGGTCATCGGTGGCTCCGCGCGCAAACCAAGGCGTGTCGATCATTCCCGGACAAATGGCGTTCACCCGCACCTGTGGCGCCAGCGCTCGAGCCAGCGAGATGGTCATGGTGTTCAAAGCAGCTTTAGACGCTGCATACGCGATTGAGGATCCGTAGCCCGAAAACGCGGAAATGGACCCAACGTTAACGACCGCGCTTGTGTCGCGCGCCATTCGAAGCAGCGAGAGGCACGCCCTGGTCATTTGGTAGGCGCCTACGACATTCACTTGATAAACACGAAGAAAGTCATCACAGGATAAGGCGTCCAGTTCAGCATGATTGAACGCAAAGCGAGTGACACCGGCGTTGTTGAAGAGCGCATCAACAGCTCCAAAGCGTTCTGCCGATCGTGCAATGTCCTTGCAGCCGTCATTCTCAGCCACATCGGCTTGCACCAGGATTGGCTCAGCGCCCGCGTCCCGCACGAGTTCTGCGCTGTGTTCAGCCTCTGCTCGATTGCGCGCAAAGTTCAATACAATCGCTCTTGCGCCACGTTTGGCCAGCCCGACCGAGATAGCCCGGCCGAGTCCCGATGAGGCCCCGGTAACAATGGCGACTTTGTCTTCGAAATCTTGCATCACTGTGCAGACCCATCAACATCCCTAAGAAGAAGACGCCGATACCCGCACGACAGCCCGAATCGCCGTGCCATTCCAGTGAATCAAGGCGTCACAGACGGTCCGGTAGGCCCTCTACGGCATTGTCACTTTGCGGCTTATACTGGCATCCGCCAAGCCGTTCTTGACGATGACAAACATCGGTCGCGGCGATAGGTGCGCCTTTGAGCAATTGGCGAAGTTGGTGATCATCTGATCGCAACTTTCGCGATAACGGAGGGGTAACAATGCACTTGCGTGGACTCGATATGAACCTGCTCGTGGCCCTGGACGCACTGCTAAAAGACAAAAACATCTCACGCGCGGCTGAACGCTTGCACCTCAGTCAATCCGGCATGAGTACCGCGCTTGGCCGGCTGCGCGAGTATTTTGACGATCAATTGCTGGTGCCGCTCGGGCGGAAAATGGTCTTGACGCCCTTGGCGGAATCACTCGCCGTACCGGTGAGCGATATCCTCATTCAAGTGCGAAGCGTGATCGATCACAAGCCGACATTCAATCCCGCACAAAGCGAGCGATGTATAACGATCATGTGTTCTGACTACATTGCCTCCGCGTTCCTGCCAAGGTTCTTGCAGCGTCTGCAAGCGCAGGCCCCTAAAATTAGCGTCGACCTGGTCGCCCAAGAGGCCTATCTTGACGGGCCTCTGAGCCGCGGCGAGGTGGACTTTTTGATTTTACCCGCGCAGTTCGCGTCTCCCGATCATCCATCTGAGAGGCTTTTCAGCGAGAATCATGTTTGCATCGCATGGGACCAAAACCGCGCAATCGGTGACACCCTGTCTTTCGACACGTACATGGCCGCACATCACGTTGTGGCACGTTTTGGCGAAGCCAGGACCCCGACGATCGACAGCTGGGTCGCAGATAGCTTCGAGCAAAAGCGGATGATTGCTGTTTCGGTCATGAATTTTCTGGCGATTCCTTTCCACGTGGTGGGAACAGACCGATTGGCCACCGTTCATGCCCGGTCCGCGGAAATATATGCGCGTGCGCTACCACTGAGAATTTTCCCTTTGCCCTTCGAGGTTCCACCAATCGACGTTGCCTTCCAGTGGCACCGCTACAATGACGGGAATCCAACCATGATCTGGCTGAGGTCATTGATGCTCGAATACGGTAGAGAATTTGATCGCGCGCCCGCCGACACTGTGAAAGCGGCCGAAATGATTGCCACAAAGAACTGAGCAAAGGGCAGTCGTCACTCAGTGAGTGGATTCAAGCTCCGGCAGTCGCAAGCGGGCCGGGCGCGCCGACCTCTTCCTGCTTGAGCAGTTTCTTCATTATCAAACGCGTCCTGATCGCAGCTTTGTCGGTTGGAAGCACGACGGGGCGCAGGGCCATCAGGTCGGACTGATCGCCCATATTCTTTTGAATTTCCGCAATCATCGCGCCGTCCTCGTCAGTAAAGACTTGCTCGATGATTGCGGCCATCTGCTTGCCGAATTCATCCTCCTGCTGCCGAAAGTTTCGTGCCATCGACCAAAAGTAATGACAGGTGGTATTCGTTTCCGGGGTTATGAGCTCGGCCCCCCAAATGCGGATCTCTCCCGCGGTGGCTGGGTCGAGCGACACGAAGTGAATCTTGAGGAGCATGTTTGCTGGAGCTTGCCAGCGCACACCACTGAACGAATCAATTCGTGAGGGAGCGTTGGGCCAGGCAAAGTTCACGAACCCGAACGGCTTTGCATTCCTGGTGTTGAAGACCGTGGTGATCGTGTCGCCATCCTGAAGGATATCGTATTCGTTGACGGTGTCTGGGTCGTCCGGCAGGGTCAAAATGGGATGCAGATATTGCGTGTGGGATAAATCCAGCAAGTTATCCGACACGAGCTGATACGCACCCTTGATCGGAATTCGTCCGCCAACCATGGTGTAGTTGGGGTCATCATGTGCTCGGAAGTCGGGGATCGTTGCCGGCGTAGCGAGGGTTGCATCGCCCATCCAGATCCACGCAATTGCATGACGCTCGAGCACCGGAAATGACGCAATCTTGAGTGCTGGCGGAATGACGTCACCATGAGGATTATGCGCGCAGCGCCCGTCCGCACCGAATTGCAAGCCGTGATACGGGCATGCAAGCGTGTCACCATGGAGTTTGCCTTGATGCAGCGGCGCAAAGCGGTGGGGACAAACATCGGAAAGCGCGGCTATGCCGCCATCCAGCTTGCGATACATCACGACTTTCTGGCCTAGCAGGGTGCGGCTCAAGGGCGTCCGCGTAATCTCGCTTGCCCAAGCGGCGCAATACCAGGCATTTTTCAGGAAGCTCATCGGTCTGGTTCCTAGGTTTCAAGCACAATCGCGTTTGCCGAAAGGGAATCGAATTTATTTGCAGAATCGATCATAGCGGTCTGTGGATGACACTGTAGCGGGTGATTCGATGCCCGCCTCAGTAACTCTTCATCAGCTCCTTTTGAGCCATTGCTGATGCGACCCCTGCCTGGTGATTGAAGTTATCCGGGCCCTCCCAGGTTGCGAGTTCCCAATTGACGAGCTGCGTAGACGTCTCGACCACCAGCTTGGAGCGTGCGAAGCGGCGGCGCATGAATTCTTCCAGCAGGTCTTGAACCGGTGCATCACGCGCCAGCAGCTCCCCTAACAGAACTGCATCTTCAATCGCCATTGCCGCGCCCTGCGCCAGATGAGGCGTCGTGGCGTGCGCAGCGTCACCGATCAAAAGTACCCGTCCCTTGTGCCAAGGCGCGGGTAGCATGAGGTGATCGAGTGCCTTATAAACCACGGCGCGATCGTCCACGATCTGCTCGCGCAACCTGGCAACCCGCCCGCCGTACTCCGCCAGCCTGTGGCGCATTTTTTCCGCGAGCCCATCGACCTGCATGAAAGGATTGCCGGGCTCGTGCGTGCAGATAAAAATATACATCAATGTGGGCGACAGCGGCACCAATCCGACTTTGGATTTCTCCCCGTACCATAGTTCGCCGCATTCCAGCTCGGAAGGACGAGGCAGATTGTATCGCCATCCGGACTGCCCACTGAAGACAGGGCTTAGGGCATCTGGGAAGAGGTCTTTACGAAGCTGCGAAGACACGCCGTCAGCTCCTATCAGGAGATCATAGTCATAGGTGGCTCCGTCGGACGAAGTCACCGATACTTTTCCGTCTTTTTCCGACCACTCCTTGATCGTAACCCCAACCCGAATCACGGCGCCGGCTTTTTGTGCCGCAGTAAGGAGTATCTCCTGCAGGATCGGTCGAGTTATGCCATTGACCGGCGGGAGGTGAGGCGCCGCGTCGGCAGAGCTGCTACCGACCCCAATCAAGGTTCCGAAGCGATCGAACACGCGCACTGCATCGAAGGCGCCTCCGCGCTTCACGCACTCCACGGCCAGGCCTAATGTATCGAGGGCTCGCAAGGCGTTGTTCGGCTGGATGATGCCAACGCCATATACGCTATGTTCCGGGTTTTTCTCGAACAATTCGACTTTGATGCCTTGCTTGCGCAACGCGACCGCCGCAGTCAGACCTCCCACACCGCCGCCGGCAATGAGAACGGTTTTAACAGCAGTCATTCGTTGCACTCCTTCGATCGGCCGACTATGCCGGTCGTGACATCCGTCAAAACCGATAGCGCAGCGTAATCCCGTAGGTTGCCGGCATGCCCGCGTTACGAGTGATGCTGTCCGTCAAATGTGCGACATTGTTGTAATAGTACTTGTCGGTGACATTGCGACCCCAAACCTG
>CAYRAC010000104.1:0-9810 GCA_964422045.1 uncultured Steroidobacteraceae bacterium | reverse complement strand
AAATACCGCAAGGCTGCCGCAACAGCCGCGTGGGCGGCGCGCCCCGGATAGTGAAATCACTTTCCTTTACGCTGTCTGCGCCACTCATCGGGCGGCGCGCAGCTGCGCCTGCCGCGGCTCGGCCGAGGCGCGGGAGAATTGCAATCCGCGCCCCCTGCTGTAGAATGTGACCGTTCCCATTTGGCGCTTTCATACCAGCGCGCGGCGCAACGCAGACGCGACGGCGGCGGGGAGACTGAATCCGAATTGTGTAGGCTGGCATCGGCGCTGCGCAGTTGTCGTTCTTTGATGAGGGCGGTGTCGGTGACTTTACCGTGTCCGAGCCGCGGGTGCTTGGACACGAGGGCTGATCGCGAAACAGCTTGCCAAGGGGGAACGCTTTGATGGGCTCGGCCCGCTTCAAACTCGCATCGTACGAGAACCGCTTGCTGCTGACGCTGAGCCTCGCCGAAGCGAGCATGTTCGTCGACCGGCTGGCGCTCGGGCTGCTGGCGCCCTTTCTCGCCAAGGATCTCGCGCTCTCGAATTTCCAGTTCGGTCTGCTGTCCTCCGGATTTTCGCTCGCCTACGCGACCTCGGGATACCTGATCGCCGGCCTGTCGGATCGCACGGCGCAGCGGCGGAATTTCCTCATCGCATCGACGCTCGCGTTCTCGTTGCTCTCCGCCGCCACCGGCTTTGCCCCGGGCTTGGCCTACTTGCTGATTCTGCGCATTCTCTTAGGCATAGCGGAAGGCCCCTTCCTGCCCATCTTGCAGTCCGTGATGGTGCCGGCGTCTTCGCCCCACCGGCACGGCTTCAACGTCGGCTTCCTGCAGAATGTCGCGCCGTTTCTGCTGGGACAGCTTGCAAGTCCCATTGTTCTCACTCAACTCGCCACGTCGTTCAGTTGGCGCTTGACGTTTTTTTTGACCGCGATCCCGGGTCTGTTGATCATTCCATTTCTCCATCGACTCGTGCCGGCGCGCGCCGCGCGCGCCGCGATATCGGGTTCGGCCGGCCCTGCGCAACCCGGCTCAGCCAATCTCTTGCGCATTCGCAACGTGATGCTGTGCGTCGCCCTGGCCGCCTGTACCGGTACCTGGATTCTGCTCAATAACACGTTTCTGCCGCTGTACCTGGTCAAGGTGGTGGGCTATTCGGCGACACAGATGGGCTTCATGATGAGTTTGCTCGGGGTCGGCGGATGCGCCGCTTCGCTGATTCTCCCCGCGCTCTCCGACCGCATCGGGCGTAAGCCCGTGCTGCTCGCTGGCTTCGCGCTGGGTCTTGCCACCCCCTTGGGCGTGCTGCTGGCACCGCACGATACCGCCGTACTCATGGCCGCCATCGCCGTCGGCTCCTGCGTGCTCGGCTGCACGCCGCTCACCATCACGATCGTTCCATCGGACTCGGTCGACAGCCGCTCGCTGGCGCGCGCCATCGGGCTCACCTCCGCCTCCTCGGCCATCGTCGGCGGCGTGCTCATGCCGGCGGTCGCCGGGCGACTGGCCGATTCCTATGGATTGCAAGTTCCGATTTGCATCACGCTCGGCGCAATGCTCGTCGGACTCGCCGTGGTGGCCGCGCTCGAGAAGGTTCCGCGCGCCGCGAATTTCACACAGACCGTGGGAGATACACGATGACTGCCGAGGCAACGCAGTGTTCGAGAATTTCAGTGCAAGTCGGTTTGGGACTCTTGTCGGCGGCCTTGTCTCTCGTCGGCATGACGGCCGTCGCTGCGCCGGCGGTCGAGCGCCTCGATCCGAAACTCGATGCGATTATCTCCGGGGATGCGACCATCGAGCGTCTGTACTCGGACCCCAGCGGATTCTTCGAGGGACCCACCTGGGTACCCGGCAAACCCGGATTCCTGATTTTCGCGGACATTCCGGGAAATACCCTGTACCGAGTGGATGACAAGGATAAGGTGAGCAAGCTGCTGTCGGGCATTCAAACCGGTCATGACGGCGCCTTCTTCGACGCTCCGCGGGGCCGCTACATGGTCGGTCCGAATGGCACGACGCTGGCACCCGATGGGCGTCTGGTGTACTGCGTGTTCGGCGGCGGACGGATCGAAAGCCTCGACTTGCGAAGCCACAAGCGCGAAGTCGTGGTCTCGGAGGCGGACGGCAAACCGCTCGAGCATCCGAACGATCTGGTGTTTGGGCCGGGAGGCGACCTCTACTTCACCACCGACCCCGCCGTCTACCGCCTGCACCAAGGCAAGGCGCATCGTGTGACCGACAAAATTGCGCCCAACGGACTCGCTTTCTCGCCGGATCGGCGACTCCTATACGCCACCGATGATCCCAACCGTCTGGTCGTGTACGACGTCGGCGCCGACGGTGAATTATCCCACCCACGCCCGTTCGCGACACTATCGGGCGATGTGGCTGTCAGCCACGTCGATGGCGTCCGGGTCGATCGCCAGGGCAATGTCTTCGCAGTGGGACCGGAGGGAATCTGGATCCTGACGCCCGACGGTCAGCACATCGGCACCATCCACGCGCCGGACAAGAGATTCTCGAATCTCGAATTCGGTGGCGCACACGCCGACATTTTGTTTCTGAGTGCGCCCGAGGGGATATACCGCTTGCGCCTGAAGCCGCACTGAGCGCCGATTCACCTTGAACTCAGCCGAGAATCCCTTAGAGTAGAGACGTCGATTAGCTGGGGTGGCCTTGAGGGCCTGAGATGCTGGCAGCGTTGCGACGCACACCCGCGAACCCATTGAACCTGATCCGGTTAGTACCGGCGGAGGGAGCGTGGTTAAACTTTCATCTCTATGCGGTTTGCTGCTCACCCTTGCAGTCTCGTTGTCGGTTGACGCCGGCGATTCCTCGTCGAACGATTCGCAACTCGACTCGATCATCGTCACAGCGACGCTGCGCAGCGCGCCCGCGATCGACGTTCCGGTCAGCGTCACCGTCTTGGGCGGCCAAACTCTGCGCGATGCGGGGCGCGCCAACTTCGAGGATGTGCTCGCGCTCATTCCAAATCTCAATTGGGCGGGCGATACGTCGCTGCCGCGCTATTTCCAATTGCGCGGGATCGGCGAACTGGAACAATATCAGGGTGCCCCCAACCCGTCGGTCGGCTTTCTGATCGACGACATCGACTTCAGCGGCTTAGGCACCGCGGGTACGCTCTACGACATCGATCAGGTCGAGGTCCTGCGCGGGCCGCAAGCCACCCGCTACGGCGCCAATGCGCTCGCTGGACTCATTTATCTGCGCAGCGCCGAACCCACCGACACGCTCTATGGCCGCGTCGACCTCGGCGGCGGCGACTACGGCACCCGCTCCGAAGGCGCCGTGCTGAGCGGCCCCGTCGATGCGCTCGATTCGGGCTTTCGTCTGGCGGTGCAGCACTATTCGACGAATGGTTACTATCACAACCTGTATTTGAACCGGGACGACACCAACCGCCAAGATGAATACACGGCTCGGGCCAAATGGGTCATCGCCCCGTCGGAGAAGCTCTCCATCGAGGTGACGGCGCTGCGAGTCGACATCGACAACGGCTACGACGCGTATGCGATCGATAATTCGCGCAACACGGAGTCCGATCAACCCGGCGTCGACTCGCAGCATTCGACCGGCGTGTCGGCCCGCGTTCACTATCTGGCAAACGCCGGCATCGGGTTAACGGCGCTCGCCTCCTATGCGAAATCCGTCATCGAGTACAGCTACGACGGAGACTGGGGCAACCCGGTGTTGTGGGCGCCGTTCGCCACCGTCTATCAATACTCGGAAATTCAGAACCGCGAGCGCGCGACGAAGACCGTTGAACTCAGGCTCGGCAGCGAACAACGCGGCGCCTTTGGCTGGCTGGTGGGCGTCTATGGAAATCGGCTCGACGAATCGTTGACCGACTTGAGCCTTGGCAACTATCAACCGCTGGGCGCCCCCATCGATCCGGTCGCCGACCAAAGCGACGATGTCATCGCAAGCGGCTACCGGGCGCAAAATGTCGCGCTGTTCGGCGAACTGGAGGGTGATGCCGCGACGGACCTGCGCTGGTCCGTGGGCCTGCGCGGCGAACGCTGGAGCGCCACGTATCACGGAATCACCACCGATTTTCTCGGCACCAATACCGGCTATGGCAACGCGCCCGTGCTGCCCACCGCCATCGAGTCGGTGACACCGGCAAACTTGAGTCCGGCCAACAATTTATGGGGAGGTCACGCCTCACTGACCTTCAAGCTCGACCCGAACGAGTCGATCTATGCAACGGCGTCGCGCGGCTACAAGTCGGGTGGCTTCAATTTGAGTCAGGGACTGTTGCCGAATCAGCTGTCGTTCAATCCGGAAACGGACTTAAATGGCGAAGCGGGATATAAGGCCGAGCTGCTCGATCGTCGGCTCAAAGTGAACGCGGACATTTTTTATCTGTACCGGCACGATGCGCAAATCAAGACCAGCTTCCAAAGCGATCCGACCAACCCGGACGATTTCGTTTTCTACACCGGCAATGCGGCGAGCGGGCGCAACTACGGCCTCGAGAGCGATGTGGAGTGGCGGACAAGCGATCGGCTGACGTTGGGCGCGGACTTGGGCCTCCTGCAAACGCACTTCGAGGATTTCGTACAACAAGGCGCCTCCGGCACCGCGCTGCTCTCCGTTTCGCGCGAGCTTGCGAATGCACCGCACTGGCAGGCGGCGGTGGATGCAACTTATCGCGACCCGCGCGGGCCGTTTGCGCGGCTCGACGTCACCGGCATGGGCGGGTATTACTTCGACCTTCCGCCGAATGAAACGACGTCGCGTCCGTACGGGCTGCTCAACGCGAAGATCGGTTGGGAGACGCGCCGCTGGTCGGCCTACCTCTCCGGCCGCAATCTCCTGGATAAGCGCTATCCGGTGCGTGGGTTTTATTTTGGCGACGTTCCGCCGAACTTCCCGAACGAGCTTTATATCCAGTTGGGCGATCCACGGACCTGGCTCGCCTCTGTTTCCGTGAATTTCGGCGGCGAACGGCGCTGACTTGCCGGCGACACACAACTGTCATAACTGGCCGGCGCGCAAGGAGCGTTGTGCGCGCCGCGCCTTGCGGTATGCTTTGGCAACGATGGACGCTATCTCCGGTCCCTATGGGCGAACACTGAGCGAGCACGCCGACCGGGTCGTGGATCTGCGCGAGGCACGGCCGGATGCTGCGGGCGCCGACGCATTCCTGGTCGGACGACGGGTGGGGCCGTACGTCATCGACGCCGAAATCGGGCATGGCGGCTTGGAAAGTGTCTGGCGGGCGCACCGCGCCGATGGCCGCTTCGAAGGCACGGTCGCCATCAAATTCTTGCGGTGGCCCGATGGGATCGGCGAGCGCCGATTTCGCACCGAAGGCCGCCTGCTCGGACGACTGACCCACCCGAACATTGCGCGCCTTCTCGACGCCGGTGTGCTCGATGCGGCTCAACCCTACGTCGTCGTCGAGTATGTCGACGGTGAGCCGATCGACGTCTATTGCGAGCGGCACGCACTCGATGTCAAGGCGCGTGTGCGGCTGTTTCTCTCGGTACTCGCCGCCGTAGCGCATGCGCACAGCCGTCTGATCGTTCACCGGGATTTAAAGCCCGCCAACATCTTTATCACGGTCGATGGCACGGTCAAAATCTTGGATTTCGGCATCGCCAAGCTTCTCGCAAGTACGGCGGACGATCGGCCATTGACTCAATCGAGCCTGTCCCCCGTGACGCTGCAGTACGCCACGCCCGAGCAACTCCTGGGCCAGGCGGTCACGACCGGCACCGACGTCTACGCGCTGGGACTCGTGTTGTACGTGCTGCTCACGGGCGGCCATCCCGCGAAAGCCGAGGCGTGCTCGAGCGCCGACTTCATACGAAGCGTGGTCGCCGAAGATGCCCCTGCCGCCTCGTCGGTGGCGAGACTGCCGAGCATTGGTGCGCGGCTGTTGGAGGGCGACCTCGACAATATCCTCGCCAAGGCGCTGAAGAAATCACCGGGCGAGAGGTACGTCTCGGCCGCCGCGTTCGCCGAGGATCTCAAGCGCTATCTGAACCACCAGCCCGTGCAGGCCAGTCCCGATTCGCTCGTGTATCGGGCGGGCAAGTTCCTGCGTCGACGTCGGGCGGGCGTCGCGGTGGCCGCCGTGCTCGCCGTGACCATCCTGGTTGCGGCGCTGAGCGTCTATGGACAAAAAGTGGCGGCGGACCGCGAGCGGCGGCAGGCGCAGCTCGAGGCCGCGCGGGCGCAAGAGTCGTATCGGTTCTTGAGCAGCCTGTTGCAGGAGATCGGCGCTGAAGGCGGCGCCTTGTCGCCCACTCAGATCGTGGACCGCGGCATGTATCTGCTCGATCATCAGACCGGGCTTGATCCGCGCTCACGCGTCGATGAGCTGCAGATGCTGGCCACATTCTACGCGGGCTTGTACGAGGCGCAAAAGGAGCGCTCGGTACTCGCGCGCGCCGAGGAGCTGGCGAGGCGCATTGCCTACCCTGAAGGCCTCGTCTCCGTGCTCTGCGATGAGGTCGACACCGAGCTGGATCGAAACGACCGTGACAAGGCCCAGGCACGATTCGCCGAAGCACGGCAACTGCTCGGCGGCTTGGGCCGGCCGCCGGTGCGCCAGCAGGCGCAAGTCGAAGCGGCAGCCGCTAGTATCGCTGCCGCCAATCATGACGACCCGGCAGCCGTCGCTGACGCCGAGCGGGCGCTTGAAATACTACGCGCGGGCGGTCAGATCAACACGGCGCTGTATCCCACCGTCTTGAGCCGACTGTCGGTGTACCACGATTCTCTCGGGCATGCCGAGCAGGCTCATCGCTATACGGAGTTGACCGCTGCTGCCTGGGACGCGGTGGCCGGCAGTGGCGGCATTGAAAGCCTCACCGCGCTCAACAACGAATCCGTCGATCTCGTCAACTTCGGTGAAGTGCGAGCGGCGCTTGCGACCAGCGCAGAGGTGTTGCGCCGCCTGCAGGAGCGCGGCGCGGGGGCCGCCGTGCAGGTGCCGTTTCGGGCCAACTACGGCGCGCGGCTGGCCGCGATCGGGCGCTATGCCGAGGCGCTCAGCTTTCTGGACCAGGCGATTCTCGACGCCGGCGCGAGCCACAATCAGTTCTGGCAACTGCGCGCGCAGTTTTTCCGCGCCTGCGCTTTGGTGCATGCCGGTGATGCCGGGGCGACGGCGGCGCTCGATGAGATCGAGAGCGCCTATCGCGCGGATGCAGTCAAGAATGCAGCTTCGCTGCAGTTGATCACGGTGTGTCGCAGCGAATGGTTGCTGAGCGACGGCGATGCGGAAGCGGCGCACGAGGTCATTCAAGCGCTGCTCAAGGCGGTTGACTATCCGGCGCATACGGCGGTGCCGGTGTTGCGCACGGCGCTGCCCGCGGCGGCACACATTGCGCTGGCGCGCCATGAGCTGAGCGCCGCCGAGAGCTACGCCTCCGCCGCGGCGGACTACGCCCGCATGCAGGCTCGCGACCCCAATCAGAGCGCCGATCTGGGCCGCGCACTCACGCTGCTCGCGCGCACGCAACACGTGGGCGGCAATGACGCTGACGCAGTGCAGAGCGTGCAAAAGGCACTGCCCTCACTCGCGGGCGGCCTGGGACCCGAGCATGCCGAAGTGGCAGCTGCCCAAGCGCTGCTCGCGGAATGGTCGCAGGGGCACGCGCAGGCGATCAGATCCGGACGCTCCAGCGACTAATTTCCGACATTTGGTACTCCAATTGTCAAAATTGCGCGCTATTGTGTCCGCAGATGGAGACTCTGGACAGAGCCCATTCGGTGGCGCATTTTCAGTCAATCGCCGCAGCGTATGTTTCGACCCGTGAAGTCGCGGAGCCGTGCCCACAGCCTTCTGGAGAGTCGTCTTGCCAAACCACGCGAAACATCGGGCCGTCATGTCGGCTGCCATAGAAAACGAAATTAGGTTCTTAGAAGGGGCTCGCGATGCATTGCCCGAAGATTCGCATTTGCGAGCGCTATTCAGCCTTGCGGCGGAGCGCTTAGGCGATTTTGTCTCGCAGCCTAAAGCAAATGCCCCAGCATCGCAGGGTAAGAAGCGCCGTGGCAGCGGTCAGGAACCCGCCTCGCAGATCGGGTTCGTAACGTCCAATAAGAAGGGCCGGCTCGCCGGGACCATTAGGCGATCCTCGATCCGAGCTATGTAACGAACGGTCGTTTCGGTCGTCACGCGCGCCGAGATCGATCTTGCCGATCGATGTCGCCTTTCATCGCGATATCTCGATTTATCCAATGACCGGCGCGAGCCTCGATGGTTGGGTACGGCGACCTACGTTGCATCGTTCAACCCATTGAAGAGAATCAGGCGCGCCTTCTCCCAGTCGCGCTGATCGGTGCGCACGGAGCTGGCGCGTTGTGCGGCGATTTCCTCGAAACTGAAGCCGCAGAAGTACTTCAGGTCCACCAACTCGGCGAGACGCGCCTCGCGAATCGCGAGTTCATCGAGCGCCTCCGACAAGCGCGTAAGCTCGGTCGCGTTCTCGGCGGGCTCCTCGAATTCGGTGGGCAATTGGGTGATGTGGTAAGCGCCGCCGCGCTTTGTTTGCCCCGGTCGACGGTGCGAACTGCCCGAACGCGCGCCCGGGCTATGCGCGCGACCATAGTCTGCTCTTGAACCATGGGCTCATCCGTATCTTCCTGCAGTTGCCGGCGAAAGCCGAGTACACCGTCACGGTGGTGCACGACCCCTACGGCTGCGCGCTGGTGGTGGCGCCATCAAGCCCCCGCGGCCACGCCTGCGAACGACATTGAGCTGAGCGTGGATGCGGCCGGATCGCTCACGGCCGCGCACCCACATTCAG
Organism: uncultured Steroidobacteraceae bacterium; assembly: GCA_964422045.1. GTDB lineage: Bacteria > Pseudomonadota > Gammaproteobacteria > Steroidobacterales > Steroidobacteraceae > Bog-1198. The sequence continues at coordinate 1,034 of CAYRAC010000104.1, read as the reverse complement.
CGCGAAATCCCTGAATTTCGTGCGTCCATGGCGCGGCGCTAACGGGCGCAGGTCACGCGTCGCGCATCGAGTCCGCGTCGAGTGATAGTCAGGTCACAGTATCGGAAATATGGAATTGAACGGGCGCGGACGGCCCGATTAAATGCGCATATTGTTAACTCGACTATCCGGAGCTTGCCATCGGTGTTGCATGGATGATTCGGTGTGTCGCGCTGGACGTCGGACTGTGGTTTTCCCTGCCATGCGCGTTCCTGCTCGTGTACGTGCTCGGGTACGCGGAGCCCACGGCTGCCATCGCACCGCACCTCGGGCTGGTAAGCCTTCCGTTGTTGGCGATCTTCCTCGCGCGCCTGGTGCTGGCGCGCTCGTCGGCCAGCCATCGAGTCTATTTCTCCGTCACCTCGACACTGACATCGAGCGTGTTGGCGCTATTCGTCATCTACTACATGGCGGTGCTGATCGGCCTGCATTCCTGGGGCGGTGTGGTCGCATGGAACGTCGTGCCGACGTTCTTTCTGCAAACCTCCCTGATCACCGAAGTCTGGAAGATTCCGCGCGTGTGCATCATCGCGGTCCCGATCCTCGTTTACTGGTGGCACATCGCTCTGTGTCGGCGCTATTTCGACCGGGTCGACTGGGTGCCGTTCCTCAACCCGCGGCTCTCGGGCCTCATGTTCTCATCGGTGCTGCTCGTGGGCCTCGCCATCATTGTGATCGTGAGCGTGGAATTTTGCACAGGAGCGTTCACCTCGCAGCAGGAGCCCTTGAGCGTCACCGCCTTTCCGCAGTCCGCCGGCATGGATTTGGAAGGATATATCGTGAATCCCGTGACCGCGAATCGGATGGATCTGCGGGAGGACGCGGCACGTCAAGCGTATGTCGGCGCGGATGTTTTTGGCAAAGGGGTGCATCGCAAAAACCTGGTGTTCATTCTGGTCGACGCGCTGCGGCCGGATCATATGGGATTGTACGGCTATGACCGCGATACGACGCCCGTATTGAGCCGCATCGTACGCGAGCATTCTTCGCGGATC
>CAYRAC010000103.1:278-9920 GCA_964422045.1 uncultured Steroidobacteraceae bacterium | reverse complement strand
TGAGGTGTCGAAAAAAGATTCATGTAAAAAGGTGCCACGCCTCTGGATGAGTATTAGAACGGCGAAGTGCGTTGTTTTCGGTGTTACAAATGAACACGCTGATTCCGGCTAACTCGATTTCAGGGGCAATTCGTCAAAACGGAGCACTCTGGGCCTAGTGACCCCCGATACAAAGTGTTCCTCGGCAAGATGAACTTGCAAGAATAGGCGCTCGCCATTGGGTATGATAAAGGACGTTATCATCCGCAACGATTTGCGCACTGTGAGCTCATCAGGAAACGTCACGCCACCTTCTGCGCGTGCAACAAGTCATCGATGTCGACTACCAAGCCCGTCATTTCAATTCGACGCGCGAGTTGCTGTGCCTCACGCAACCGCTGAAGACCCAGGGCCCGTTCTGCATCCGCCTGCTGTGCAACTAGGAAGGTGCCGTATCGGTATTGCGTGCGAGCCAAGCAGGGCCACGCGCGCATGGCGCGATTTAGCGCTAGAGCGCGATCAAAATGCTCACGGACTAGGTCCGGCCGGCGCGCGGTGGACGCAAGCATCGCCAGGTACAGATCAGTGGCGCCGAAGCACACAGCCGTGGGATGATTGGCCGTTTGCCCGCTATAGGGACGCAAGAGCTGATAAAGCGACTCAGCCGCAGCGGCATGCCCCAATATGCAGCAGGTCTCCGCGCAAAATACAAGGTAGGTCAGGTACATGTCGTCCCGGGGTATGGCACGACAGTCCTGGTCGACCAGGCGATCGAAAATGCCGCGCGCCTCCGGGAGTAAGCCTATTTCTGCGCAGATGAGCATCAGACCCGGCTCCCACATGCGCTTGGTCGCGCTCGCAGCCATCTCTTTTATCTGTGGCGCCAAGGCGTGCAGGCGGCCCAAATCGCGGTTGAGTGCAAACATCTGTGCGCCATAGACCCCGTCCGCATCGTCGCGACGAGTCTTCGTACCGATCTCCAGTAACGCCTCGATCCGCTGTTCCAAATCGGGCCACTCGCCACGTAACAGCGCCAAGGTCACGCGATGGGCGAGCGTCTGGTATTGATGAAGCCCGATGCGGGCGGCGCTGAGACTGCCATAGTTGTCGAGCAGCCCCTCGAGTTCCTCAAGCTGCCCGGATTCGAAGTAGTTCAGCGCCTGCCAGTGATATGCTTCCGCGAGATGGTCGGCGCTGCCTGTGGACCGGGCAGCTGCAATGTGTTCCTGTCCGACGAGGACCCGGCGTAGCAAGCTCTCAGGATTACCACGCAGCGCCATCACTGCGAGTTGGTAACAGGCGCAGCGCGCAGCGGCGTCACAAACTCGACGCGCCATGTCGAGGGCTTGGTCAACCAAAACTCCAATCCGCGAGTGATCCGGCAACGTTCTGTGAGCGAACGCCAGCGTTAACAATGCCTTTGCGCGCGGCCCCGAATCGGCCTCCGGCAATAGCGCCATTGCGCGCTCGAGCAACGGAACGAAGTGCTGTTGCTCAAGATGCCGTGAAGACATTGCAAGCAGCATCAACACGTCGACGAGCAGCTCGGCGCTTCCCAATACCCGTGTTTGATTTACGGCTTCTAGCAGTACTTCTATGGACTGTGGAATATGCCCGAGCTGCCTCAACGCAGATCCCTTCAGAATGAAGGCTTGAGCCAGTCGCTCATCGTGCGTCAAACCGGCCCTCTCGAGTGTCTCAATAGCACGGTCGTAGTGCAGGAGCGCATCTTCATATGCGTACATCCGAACTGCACTGTCGGCAGCCCGCAGCGCATAAATGACAGCTTTGTCAGAGTTCCCCAAGGCGGCCGCCGCGTAATAGTGGTGGGCAATGCGGGTCAGTGCGAGCTCCGGGTGCGCACAGTGAACGCTCACGAGCGCATCGCCGGCGCGACTGTGCAGGCGCATGCGATCCACCGTCGGCAATTCCTCATAGATCGTTTCGCGGATCAATGCATGGGTGAATTCGTAGTCGCCCAAGGCATCGACGTTTGATTGAACGATACCCGCGAACACTGCAGGTTCCAGGCCGGTCAGTACCACCTGAAGATCCTCGTCCATGGTGGCCACGATCTCACGCACCGCAAATCGACGGCCGTGGACGGCTGCGACGCAGAGGATTTCATTACAGCGGTCAGGCAGCCGGATCAATCGCCGACCGATCGTCTCGTGCACACCTGCGGGAATTCTCGCGGGCATAGCTACAATCGGAGTTCCCGGGTTCTCATCCGTGAGAACCTTGATCAACTCGATGGCAAACAAGGGATTCCCATCGGTCTGTTCATAGATGATCTTGAGTGCAGGCTCGGACAAGCCGGTTGCACACAATTGTTGGGCAACCTCGCCGATGGCAGTTTGAGAGAGTCTCGCAAGATGCACGCGCTCAACATCAGCATTCCGCCTCAGAGCGCCGAGGGTGCTCAGCAACGGCGTCTTTCTTGTGGCGTCGGCGTCCCGATATGTGCCGACGATGAGCAGTCGACTACGCAATGACTCCTCGCTCAGGAACTCCAGGAGTGATAAAGAAGGCGCGTCGGACCAGTGCAGATTATCCAATACCAGGGTGATGGGCACCTGCTGCGCGGCTTGGCGAAAGAACTGTCGGATAGCGTCAAAGGTGCGAAATCGCGCCGGACCGGAATCGACGAGCGCGCTGGGCGTTTCTTGGCTGCGCTGCGATGAATCGAGGAGTTCGGGCAGGAAAGCCCCGATATCTTTTGCTGCCGCGCCCATGTTCAGACGCACCTCGTCGAGTGATGTGGCGTCGATATAAGCCCGCAATATTTGTATCCACGGCCAGTAAGGCGGTGCCCCTGCATCCTCATTGCAGCGCCCCCAAAGCACAAGGGATCCTTGATTCTCTGCGATGTCCGCGAGTGCCTCGGCACAACGTGTCTTGCCGATTCCGGGCTCACCGGATATCAATACCAGCTGCCGTCGGCCTATGAGCATGCGATCGAGCGCAGCCCGGAACACGTCAAGTTCGCGTGCCCGGCCGACGATGGGTGGGCGCTCCATCCCCAGCAGCCCTGCAGGTTTAGACCCCGACGGTCTGCCGTTTTTTGGGGTGGCTTCCTCGGCGGCCATTGCAGATGCGCTGTCGGCGAAAGCCCCATTGGATGGCGATTCGGCGCTGGGCTGCCGAGCTCTTGCTTCGGTATGCCCGTCCGGCAGCAGCAGCTGCGATACGCGTTCGACAAATTTAGGCGACGTTTCGCCTCCGGGCAGCCGCACCCACTGCACTTCGCGAAACCTATCGGGAACCCTGGCGTCGGAGTCGCACACGGCGTCGATGACCACCGGCACTAGGAACGCCTTGTCGGCGGCCATCAAATGTGAGCGGTCGACCGCGAGCTTCCATTCGAGCCGAAAGTAGCCCTCAGCGCGCGAACGCGTATGCGATGAAATGATCGGGATGAATAGCGCACAGGCTTTAATCTGCTGCTTGATCGTCGCGTCCCAGGCTTCGCCGCCCCGCAGCTCACTCTGATCGAACCAGACCTCGATTCCAGCGGCACGCAAAGTCGCGCAGATCCGTTGCGCGGCGTCCACGTTTTCCGTGGCGTAGCTGAGAAAGACTGCTCGTTGGCTGCCCTGAGCGGATGGGGCGTCATCAAGCCTCGGTTCGTTGATCACAGCGTAGCATCCGAGATTCTGATTCTAGCGTTGCGAGAATGATCATGGGGGCATGGCAGCGCAAACTGGGTCTCTGCAGAACAGGAGCAGCTGGCTACCGAGCGTGCTTTTCGATTTTTCCCCGCCAGAATCCCGGACCTCCCGAATGTCGCCGCTCGAATCCGGGTGAAAGCACCGGACACTGTAGCCGCTCGATCTTGCACACGATGCCACCGCGGGCGGGAAGTTAACCTCATAGTTTCTCACCGCTTTCCGCAACGACCATTCGCCGTCGGTAATAGCGCAAACACTATCGATTGGCCGGGATGCTTGCCGCATCGCGAGTGCCGATACCCGAAGAAAGTGCGCCTCATCGACGAAAGTGCGTAATTGGCCCAGACGCAAGAAAGCTTCACGGTCTACTGCTTTGAATGATCATGCCGCGACCTCCGGCCGCAGTTCGCCAGCGAGTTCGATGACGATATCCGCCGGCAGTCCGGCTCGCCGGGCTGCTTCGCGAATGGCATCACCGCTTTCTGCTTCGTAAAGACAGTAAGTTCTTCGCTTGTCCGCGGAAAGGAACGAATGGAGCCATTTGACGCCAACGCTTGTGTTGATTTCCACGACCGTTTTGAGATCTTGCGCGGAAACGTTCAATGATTCCGCGAAGTTTCTTTCTATCATGAATAGTGCCATCAGACTCTCCTTAGATTGTTACAGCCGTAGAAAACGATTGCGTGCCGTGCAGTCCATGCCGCATGGCATAGGTAGCCGCCTCAGTGCGATTGGCGCATTGTGTTTTGTTTAAAATGCTTCGGACGTGCGTCGCCACCGTATTGAGACTAATGGCGAGCACCAGCGAAATATCTTTGTTCGAGCGTCCGATCGCAAGCAGTCGCAAAACCTCGACCTCGCGGGCGGTTAGATCGTCAGGGAACGTCTTGGCTCCATCTTTTGACCGGAGCAGGGCATCGACGTCGATTACTAGTCGTGTCATGGCGAAGCGGCGAGCCAATTGCTCGGCTTCGCGCAGCTGCTGAAAGCCCTGGTGTCGCTCCACATCGGTAGAGCAGCGCAGCAGAAATTCACCGTAATGAAACAAGGTTCTGGCGAGGGCGGGCCACGCCCGCATCGCCCGATTCAGGGTTAGCGCGTGATCGAAGTGCGCGCGCGCCAGATTGTCACCGGCAAGCGCCGCCAGCATGCCCAAGTAGAGGTCTGTCGCCCCAAAACAGACGGCCGTCGGATGATTGGCAGTTTGTCCCTCATAAGCATGCAGCAGCCGATAAAGCGATTCGGCCTGCTTGCCGTCCTTCAAGAACCAACAGGTCTGTGCGCAAAATACCAAGCAGGCAACATACATGTCGTCACGATAGATCGCGTAACAATGCCCCTTGACTAATCGATCGAACAATTCTCGTGCTTCATCAAGAAAACCTATCTCCGCACACACAAGCATGAGGCCGGGTTCCCACATCCGGAATGTAGCGGAGGTGGCGATCTGCTTGATCTGCGGCGCCAACCCGTGCAAGCGGCCAAGCTCCCGATGTAGCGCAAACATCTGCGCCCCATACACGCCGTCCGCGTCCCCGCGTCGGGTTTTCGTGCCAATTTCCTGCAATGCCTCAATCTGACTCTCTAGATCAGCCCATTCGCCGCGCAGCAGAGCCAACGTCACTCGGTTGGTTCGCGTCCAGTATTGATGAACGCCGACGCGTGCGGTGCTCAACCTCTCGTAGTGTTCTAGAATATTTTCCAGGGCCTCGATCTGACCCGCTTCAAACAAGTTCAGTACCTGCCAATAGAACGCGTCGGCCAGCAGATCGGAGCTGCCCGTCGTGCGAGCCGCCGCAATACACTCTTCTCCCAATAGCAGCCGGTGAGACAAGCTGTGCGGATCGCCGCGCAGCGCCATGATGGTCAGCTGATAACACGCGCACCGGGAAGCCGCATCACAGCAGCGTCCTGCCATTCCCAACGCCTGATCAACGAGCTGGTGGGGCCTTGATCCGTCGGCCGATGATCTTTGAGCGAACGCCAGGGTTGCCAGGGCCTTGGCGCGCGCAGGCCCGTCGTCTTCAGGCAATATCGTGAGCGCGCTATTCAGCAAAGGAACGAGGTGCCGCTGCGCCACGTGCTGCGATGCCATGGCAAGGGAGACCAGGACATCGACCAACAATTCGCTGCTGCCAAGCACGCGCGTGCGATTGACCGCCTCGAACAGAACGTCAATGGCACGGTCGGCTTGCCCCAACAGCCGCAGCGCAGAACCCTTTAAAACGTAAGCCCGAGCTAAGCGCTCATCATGCAGCAACCCGCCATTTTCAAGGATTTCAATAACGCGGTCATAGTGCAGCACGGCATCTTCATATGCGTACAGGCGGGCGGCACTTTCCGCGGCTCGCAGGCCATACATAACGGCTTGTTCGGAGTATCCCAATGCGTTCGCCTGATGATAATGATGCGCAATACGCGTAAGTGCGGTGTCCGGGTGAGAGCAGTGGACGGCAACCAGGGCATCGGCCGCGCGACCATGCGCCCGGAGGCGCTCGACTGCCGGCAGTTCCTCGTAGATCGCCTCGCGAATCAATCCATGCGTGAATTGAAAGTGGCCGGGTGCATCCGCGTTTGACTGCACGATTCCCGCCTGTACGGCGGGTTGAAGAACCGTGAGTATCGTTGCGACATCCTGCTGCGTCGCGACGGCGATCTCACGGGCCGTGAAATGGTTTCCATGGACGGCCGCGGTACAGAGTAATTCGTTGCAGCTATCCGAGAGCCGCGCCAACCGTCGACCGATCGTTTCGCGCACTCCGGCCGGTATTTTGACGGGTGCTATGCCTATCGCGGCGCCGGCGCTTTCCTCAATGAGCACTTTGATGAGTTCGATGGCGAATAACGGGTTGCCGTCGGTGCGCCGATAAATCATGTTGACTGCAAGCTCCGACAAACGAATGTTGCATAGCCGATGCGCCACCTCGCCGATGGCGATTTGAGACAGACCGGATAGTTCGACGCGTTGCGCGTCCGAATCGCGGCTCAGCTCCCCCAGCGTCGCCAACAGTTGAGTTCGCCTCGAGACTTCGCCGTCGCGGTAGGTACAGGTGATCAGTAGACGAGTGCGGAGCGATTCTTGTGCCAAGAACTCAAATAGCAGCAACGACGGGGCGTCGGCCCAATGCAAATCGTCAAGCACCAGGGTGATGGGTACTTGCTGAGTGGCCTGCTGGAAGAAACACCGTACCGCATCAAATGTCCGAAATCGCGCTGCGGTGGAATCCATCCGGGCGCTCGTTAATGGCACTTCTTGATGCGAGCTGTCGAAGAGTTCGGGAACCAGTGCGGCGAGATCTTTCGCGGCGGTTCCCATATTGAGCCGCACTTCATCCAGCGACGAAGCCGCCACGTAACCCCGCAGTATTTGAACCCAGGGCCAATAAGGCGGTGCGCCGGCGTCCTCGCGGCAGCGGCCCCACAAGACCAACGCGCCTTGATCTTCCGCCAAATCCGCGAGAGCCTCTGCGCAGCGCGTCTTGCCAATCCCGGGTTCACCCGATATCAATACCAGCTGACGCCGGCCCGCTAATGTCCGATCGAACGCCGCCTGAAACAAACCAAGTTCGCGCGCTCGACCTACCATCGGTCGATCTCGATTGACGCCCGTGGGTGACGGATCGTTCATGCCTAAATGATTGTACCCGTGAATGGCAATGCTGCGAGATAGTATCTGCGCCGAAGAAGGAGGGTAAGCGCCTGGTTATCTATCGGTCAGGATCCGGATTGCTTATCGCACGAAACGGCGGTGTTCCAATCGGCAAAGCTGCCTCTCGGATTGTGTTCCCACGCCCAGACGTGCAGCTCATAGAACGCGGGAAGGCCGTATCGATTGGGCGCGCTAACATAATTCAGCAAATCGCCTTCCAGAGCGGGTGTGCTGCCTTCCGGATGTTTGACGGCCCAAATCTGGGCGAGGACGATGAATTCGACCCCGACGAGGCGCATGGCACCATCCGGCCTGGGCTCATAGATCAACGCTTCCGGTTGATCGGCCTGCAGAACGCCACCGGCGATTCGCGAGGGCATGACGAAGTGCACTCCCATCGCACCCGTATCCGGTCCGCTGACGCAAGGAGTGCCTTGCACGAAGCCCTCTGCCAGCGCCACGTTGAGGTCCCGAAACCGCTCCGTCGCTGCGCGCACTTTCTCGATGAGCGGTGCAGCATCTCCTTTTAACTGATTTAGATCCGAAAACGCGGCGGGTGCTGCCGCGAGTGCCGCAAATGGGACCAGCAGGGTTAAGCAGGCGGATGGCAAGCGGCGAAAGGTGATCATAGGTACTTTCCCTCGGGTTGGTGTGCTGCAGCGATCTGGCTTCAAGGTACTCGCCGATTCCGACGTTAACCATCATCAGAATTGGTGAGACTAGAGGCGCTCCTTGAGCGCGTTCCCGTAGTCATTTCACGCGATTCCGGCGAAGGCGGGTTCGGCCTCATATTGGCACCTCGAGAAAGTTCACTTCATCGTCGTCGCACTTTTATCCGGAGAACTCAATGAATATCAAAAACGCGCGCCGCTATAGCACCCTGTTTCCGGTCGCCTGCCTGGCGGCTGGCACGCTTGCTTCGGTTTCCATCCGAGCCCAGGATCAACTTGTCGATGTTGTCAAGACGGTCACCACGGCGGGGCTCGACGTGAGCCAGCCGGCGGGTGCTCAAAAATTGTATTTCCGGCTAGTGCACGCCGCAAATCTGGTTTGCGGCCGTGGCCTGCGTGTCGGGCTCGAGCCAGTTCAAGACTTCCATAGCTGCGAGGAACGCTCGATCGGCGACGCCGTGCGATCTGCACGGCTGCCACAGTTAACCATGATTTACTTAAAAACCCATACTCTGCAGGAGGCGGCGAATCAGAGGATCGAGACTCCATTCGTTATCGCTGATCACATCCGGCCCACTGGCCAACTGTAATCGCCCTTTATCGACCCTCCAGGAGACGACCATGAACACTTTGACCGCTTCCACAGGCCTTCGTGGCCTTATTGCTACCGCGATCTTCGGCGCTCTTGCCGCCAGCTTCAGCGCGGTTTCCGCCGCTGACGCGAGCAGCAAGCCCATTAACGTGAATGTGAAATTTGCGGATCTCAACATATCGAGTCCGGCCGGCGCGCGCGTACTGTACGAACGCATCCGTGCGGCGGCCGAGAACGCATGCTCGTACTATTGGTTCAATAGCGACGCGGATCAGATTCGCTGCGTGCACGATGCAATCGCAAACACGGTGACTAAGGTCGACCGCCCCGCGCTGTTCAGCGTCTACAACGCAAAAAACAAAACACCGTTGCCCACGGCTCTTGTGTCCCAGAGTCGCTAGTGGCTTGCGCCCGGTGGACCACAGCCGTCCTATGGCTCACGCGAGGGGTCCAGATTGTGAGCACTAATCTGAACTCCTTGCCACGCAAAACTCCCCCGACAAACCGTGTATTACGCTTGCTGCCATACGAGTCGTCCTTATGGCGTTTCATCGTGATGAAGATCGTCAAGGCAGCATCTCAAGTAAAAGGCGCGAAACTCCTGCCGCAGCAATTCCCATCCCGTGCGCACCGGCCGCAACCCGCGATAACGGCAGTGATCGCGTGAAATACAAAGCGGAGGCGGTCCTCTTTCACATGAATTGAACACTTTGAACCGAGCAAGACTCTGCCACAGGAAGAGTACCGTTTCTGGAGTGTTTTGCGCCGGGGTTTAATCGGGACTGACCGCAGCACTTTATTGCCGCGTATCGACCATCGACCAGACGTGTGCCCGCCAGGAGCGGGATCTTCGCGCCTTCGCTAAGAAGGCCGGCTACTGGATCGTCGGCGTGCGGGGCCGCGGTTGACCGCTGTTCGCTAACCCATTATCGGTCCAATTGGCGAGTGGTGCGGATCACTCTTCGCGCCTGATAAGCTGCGCGCGATGTCGACGCCAGTATTTGAGAAATCGTGAGCGAAGCAGTACCCGACGCATTGCGTGGCGGCAATATTATTTAGCGCGATGGCCGTCTCGGGTGA
>CAYRAC010000103.1:0-268 GCA_964422045.1 uncultured Steroidobacteraceae bacterium | reverse complement strand
ATCGATGTTGGCGGGATGATTGGCCATGAAGCAGCACTGCGGAGATAGCGGTACTGTCCAGTAAGTGCGGAACGAATCGGGCACTAGGAACTCGATGTCGCGCGACGTGATGATTGCCCATTTGGTCCTCATCACTGCCTCACTTCGATTCAGGGCCAGCAACCCCATGGAAATCGTCATGCCCGCAAGTTGCTGGCTGCGCAAAACATTGCCGACCAGGTAGCCGTAACCATTCGCTTCAAGGTTCTCTTGCTGGATCTGTGTTAAT
>CAYRAC010000102.1:0-9922 GCA_964422045.1 uncultured Steroidobacteraceae bacterium | reverse complement strand
GCAGCGCCGCCGCCGCATTGATCGTGTAGGCATCGAGCATATCCTGCAGCGTGATGCTCTGCTCCGGCAACAGCGTCGGCTGACCGCGCCCTTTGCTGCGGGTGATGGCATGCTCCATCGCGGTAAACACGTTGAAACTGCTGACGTTCCAATCGCTGCCGCCGACGATCAAGGCGCCGGCATCGCGCACCGAGCGCGCCGGGTAGAGATAGCGTGAGCGCTGCGGGCCCAGGTATTTGATCGTCGACGCGTCGATGTAATCATCGCGTTCGGCCCACAACAGTTGGAAATTGGCGATCACGTTCAATTCCTTGAAGCGCGGAATATCGGCGGGATCGATCAGTTCCAAATGCGCGATCTGGTCGCGGTTGTCGAGCGCGCCATTGCGGCGTCGGGCCGCGGCGAACGCATCCAATGACGAACGAATTGCGCGATCGCCGATGGCGTGAATGTGCACCGTCAAGCCGGCGGCGTCGGCGGCGGTCACGATCTGATTCAAATTGTCCTGCGCGAAGTATGAAGGACCCCGATTGTGTGTCGGATGCCCCGCGGCATCGAGATAGGGCTCGAGCAACGCGGCGGTCTGCGACGGATACTCGATGACGCCATCGGCGTAGATTTTCACGGCATCGGCGCGCAGGAATTCGGGATCGATCGCCCACTTGTTGCGAAACTCGACCGCCTTGCCGATCAAAGCGGCGGCGGGTTCGCGCAGATTCTCCAACAACAACGCGCCGCGCACCCGCATGTTCAATCGATGGGTGTCGTACAAGCGTTTGTAGATCTGCATCAGGTGATCGTCGACGGCGGCGTCTTGCACCGAGGTAATGCCGGTTGCGCGCATCCGCGCGAAGGCCTTGGCAAGCTGCAAAGCCTCGTGCTCCCGGGCGGCGGCGGGCTTCGCCGCCACGGCGATGTCGGCTGCATCATCGCGCAGGGTACCGGTCGGCCTGCCGGCCGAGTCGCGCTCGATGTGCCCCCCTGCCGGATCGGGAGTCGCAGCGGAAATGTGCGCCGCTTGCAGCGCGCGCGAGTTGGCCCACACGGTGTGGCCATCGGAACCGCTGAACAGCATCGGCCGGTCGGGAAGAATCGAATCAAGGTCCGCCAAGCTCAAGGTGAGCCCCGAAGGGTCGACCATGACCACCTCGAACCACTGAGACGGCGCCCCGGGATGCGCTTTGAGGCAGAGCGCGACCCGGCGTTTGATCTGCGCGGGGGTCAGCGGCTTGTCATGGAGATTGCATTTGCCGAGATCCTGTGCGCTCTCCGCCGGGTGGGTATGGGCGTCGATGATGCCCGGCATCACGACCCGGCCACCGAGATCGATCGTGCGGGTGCTTGGACCCACGAGTTCGGCGATGGCCTGATCCGTGCCGGCCGCCACGATGCTGTTGCCGCGCACAGCGAGTGCCTGCACGACGCTGCGGTCGGCGTCCTGCGTATGGATTTTGCCGTGCAACAGCACCACGTCGGCCGGCGCGGCTGCCGCGCCTGCGCGCGCCAGGATCAGCGCCGATAGCGCGGCCCATCGCACGCGCATTACGGACGCCGCACGGTGCGCGCAAACTCGATGACTTCGGCAGCGATTGACTCGAGCACTTGCGCGATGCGCGGCACGAGGCAGGCGCCTGCCTCGTCGAATACATTGTCGGTCGAATTGATTGCGGCGCCGAGCGGTGTCGGCCAACCACGCAGCGCGTGCACGATGTCGCGCAAGGCACCCAGGGTGTTCACCGCCGCGGGCCAGCCGCCGGCGGTGGCGATGCAGCCGACGGCGCGGCCGCTGAAATACGGCCGCACATCTGAGCGCAGATCCTCGGCATAGTCCAAGGCGTTTTTTACCAGCCCCGAGATGCTGCCGTGATAGCCCGGCGACCCCAGAATAATCCCGTCGGCGAGCGCCAGCTCCGCCACCAGATCACGCGCCGCGTCGCTGCGCTCCGCATTGTCCGGCTGATACAACGGCAGTTGCAGCGCAGATCCGCTGATCAGCTTGGTTCGCGCCCCGCGGCGCTGCGCAGCGTCGAGCACGCAGCGCATCGCCCGTTCGGTCGAAGAATTCGCGCGCAGCGTGCCGCCGACGGCGACGATGTAAGGTGAGCCCATACGAAATCCTACACCGGATCGGCGCCCGTGATCAGTGCGCCGTGGCGGCGGCGCGCGCGCCGAACGGCGGCTTGGCGAGCCAGATGAACGGGACGAGCAGGATGTACAGCCATCCGAGCACGTGAAACACGTCGTTGACGCCCAAAGTCATGGCCTGCGTGGTAACGACATGTTCGACATACTCGAAGGCACCCGTACCCGAGACGCCGTGGTCGGCGAGTTGCGATTGATAACTGCTCCATGCCCCGGCGGAATTGCGAATGTGTTCCGTCAACACCGCGTGATGATAGTCCGTGCGCCGATTCCACAAGAAAACGGTCAGCGCGGTTGCGATGCTGCCGGACATGGTGCGCACGAAATTGCTCAGGCCCGACGCCGACGCGAGGTCGCTCGAGGAGACGCCCGACAGCAAAATCGCGTTCAACGGCAAGAAAAAAAATGCGATGCCCAGGCCCTGCAGGAAACGCGGCGTGGCGAATTGCCAAAACGAGGCGGTGTCGTTGAGAGTTGCCGCCCAAAAAATGGCAAAGGCGAACACGCAGAACGCGAAACTGGCGGCCAGACGCAAATTCAGCCGATTCATGTTGCGACCGACGAGCGGCGCCGCGACCAATGCCAGCAAGCCCACGGGCGCTACCGCCAATCCGGCCCAAGTCGCCGTGTAGCCAACCGTGGTCTGCAGCCACAACGGAAAAATGACATTGATTCCCGAGAGCGCAAAATAAGCAACGCCGATGACCGCGGTGCCGACTCGGAAATTTCGTCGTTCGAACAGATGCAGATCGATCACCGGGTGCTTGTCGGTGAGCTCCCATGGGATCAGAAACGAAATCCCGATCAACGAAACGATCCCCGCGGCCGCGATGACCCAAGAATTGAACCAATCTTGCTCGTTGCCGTTGTCGAGCATGAATTGCAGGCTGCCGACGCTCACCACCAGCAGCGTGAGCCCAATCACGTCGATCGGCAGCTTCACGATCTTCGATTCGCGATGGCGCAGGATCGACCAGGTCGCGGTCGCCGCAAAGGCGCCGACCGGCAAGTTGATGTAGAAAAGCCAAGGCCACGACAAGTTGTCCGTGATCCAGCCACCGAGAATCGGCCCGAAAATCGGCGCGATGATGATTACCATGGACCAGAGCGCAATCGCCATACCGCGCCGCTCGAGCGGATAGTTGCGCAGCAAGATGGCCTGCGCCACCGACATCATCGGCCCGGACACCAGACCCTGCACCAGGCGCGCGCCGACCAGCATCGGCAGGCTCGTGGCCAGCCCGCAAACCGCGGAGAAACACATGAACAACAAGATTGAGGTGACGAAGGTGCGCACTTCGCCGAAGCGACGGCCGATCCAACCGGTCAAGGGTTGCATGATGGCCGCGGCGAGCATATACGAGCTGATGGTCCAGGTGCCCTCCGAGGTGCTTACGCCCAAACTTCCTGAAATCGCGGGCACGGAAACGTTGACGATGGTCATGTCAAGAATTTCCATGAAAGACGCGGTGGCGATCGCCGCCGTGAGGAATAGCAGCTTGCCACCATGCAGTGGTGGATATTCGAACGGAGCGGCGCTCGGTGCGGGTGTGGCCACCGGAGGTTTCGCGATCAGTGTTGCGGCCGAAGATTGCGACGCACGACGGCATCGGCTTCGGCGTTGGCTTTGTCGAGATCCTGACTGTACACCTGGGTATCACCGACCGGCGTGTCGCTCGCGCTCTGCGCCAGCACCGGCCCGTCGCGATTCGTCGTATCCACCGTGACGGTGGCGGAAAGACCGACACGCAGAGGCGACTTCGCGAGATCAGCGTCGTCGATTCGAATGCGGACCGGGACTCGCTGCACGATCTTGATCCAGTTGCCCGACGCATTCTGAGCAGGCAGCAGGGAGAACGCCGCGCCGGTACCGGCCGCCATGCCCTGCACGTGGCCGTGGAATATGAATGTGCCGCCGTACAGGTCGCTGCGCACCAGAGCCCCCTGTCCGATGCGCAGGTGCCGCAGCTGCACCTCCTTGAAATTGGCATCCACCCACAAGGAATTGAGCGGGATGACCGTCATGAGCGCTTGGCCCGCCTGAATATGCTGGCCCAACTGAACGCTGCGCTCGGCCACGTAGCCGGTGACCGGAGCCACCACGGCATTGCGCTGTGACGCGATCCAGGCGTCGCGATACGCCGCCTTCGCCTGCAGCACCGTCGGATTGTCCTCGACTTCGGTGCCGTCGACCAAGGCGTGCGAGGAGTTCGCTTGGCGCACCGCTTGGGTCAAGGCCGCCCGTGCCAATTCGACGCTTTCGCGCGCGTGACGCACTTCCTCCGGCGCGATGGCATGCTCGGCCAGCAACGGCTCGCGCTTGGCGAGATCGGCTGCGGCGCGCGCCAATTCGAGCTTCCGCGTCTCGATCACCGAGTCGTATTCATCCGCCGAGGATTTCTCCTGGCGCACTTGCCGAACGGATTGAGCCAATGCGCTCGCGCTGCGGCTCAGCGCCGTCTCGGCATCGATCGGGTCGAGGCGCACCAAGACCTGGCCGGCTTTGACCAGCTGCGTGTCATCCGCAAGCACGGCAATCACCGTGCCGGAAATCTGCGCCGAGATCACCACTTTATTGCCGTTCACATAAGCGTCATCGGTCTGCTCGCGCTTCGCCAAAACCAACACCCAGTAGGCCGCCCACAACAGGCCCAAGACGACGAATATCAGAGCGATGAGCAGCAGCATCTTGCGCCGCTTGCCATTCGCAGGTGCGCCTGCCGCTGCCGCCGGATCTACATTTGCGTTCATGGTGTCGCCGCCGTCGCCGTCGTATGAGAGTTCGCGAATTGCTGCGGGTTTTCGTAGCCTCCGCCGAGGGCGCGTTGCAGGGCTATATCCGCCGACAGCGCCGCCGCGTCGAGCTGCAGCAGCGCATCGCCTTGTTCGATCGAAGCTTCCGCGGCGCTGAGTTCGGTGCGCGGATCGTCGACCCCTTGGCGCACGCGCGCGGCCGCGTTGCTTTGCAGCTGCCGCGCCGCGTCGGCTTCAATCAAGCGCTGCGTGCGCTGCGCCGCGATTTGCGCACGCGTGGACGCCTGCGTCGCTACCTCGCGAGCGGCACCCACCAGGGTGTCTTGATAATTCGCCACTGCGGCATCGATGGCGCTCTGTGAAGCGCCGTAGCGCGCCTTGAGCCGACCCGCATCGAATATCGGCAGATGCAGCGCCGCGCCCGCCTGCGGCACGCGGCTGCCGTACTCGATCAGTCTGCCGACATCGATGCTCGATAATCCCAGCAACGCATTCACGGTCACGTCCGGAAAAAATTCTGCGCGCGCGGCATCGAGATTCCTTTCCGCGGCTTGCACGCGCCAGCGGCTGGCGATGATGTCCGCGCGGCGTGCAATCAAATCGATTTTCACGTTATCCGGCAAGTTGCCGGAAACGGCCGGCAGCGGTTTCGCTTGCAACACCGGCAACTCCGCGCTGGAGCGGCCGACCAACGCCGCCAGCGCCACGACGCGCAGCTGCGCCGAACCCTCCAGCGCCGCGATCTGCTCGCGCGCCGCCGCCAGAGCGAGGTCGGCACGGTGAGTGTCATCGGCGGCATCCAAGTCCGCCTTGACGCGGGCCGCGGCGATCGTGCCTTCTTGTTGCACGAGCATCGCGCGTTCGCGCGCCAGGGACAAACGAGCTTCATCCGCCTGCCAGCCAAAGTAGGTGTCGGCGATCGAACTAGCGAGCGTCAATGCGGCGGCGCTGCGGTCCGCCTGTGCGGCGTGCGCCTGGTCCACGGCCGCCTCGACCGCATCGCGCTGCTTGCCCCACCAATCGAAGGTGTAGCTGGCTTGCAGTCCTAAATCGGCCTGGTTATACCAGCTGAAGCCGAGCAGCTGCGGCGGAAACAGGCCATTATCGCTGAGTCGCTGCCGGTCGAAATCGGCGCTGGCATCGACGCGCGCTCCGGCTGCCGCGCCGGCGATGCGCACGGACTGGCGCGCCGAATCGAAGCGCGCGTGAGCCGTCGCCAAGGTCGGCGAGGAACCGACCGCGAGTTCGATCAATTGGTCCAGCGTCGGATCCTGATAGCGCTTCCACCATTCTGGCGCCGGCCAATCGCCGCCCGCCGCCTCCAGACCATCGAGCGGCACCGCTACCGACAGAGAAACGGGTTTTGGCTTCGGCGGCAGTCCGGCGCAACCGACGCCGAGCAGTGCAATCGCGGCGCCGACGCATTGCCAGCGGTTCACGGGTCCCGCTCGACCAATTCATGCTTCTGCAGCTGCGCAAAATTCGCATACAAGCGCTTCAGCTGCGCCAGGAGCTGGCGTTGTGCGGGCTCCGGAAATTCCGCGAACAGCGTGCGCAGCGGCGCGAACATGATCGGCAACAAACGGCGCACCAACTCCTCACCCTGCTCCGTGATGCGCAACACCATGCGGCGCCGATCGTGTGCGCTCAAAACGCGGGTGATGAGGTCGCGGCTCACGAGTGCATCGCTGATGCGCGACATATTGGCCGGGCTTTGCGACGCCCGGGCGCACAGCTCGCTCGGATTCGCCACCCCGTCGGGCTGGGAAAACAAGGTGGTCAGCACGCGAAATTCAGCCTCGGCGAGACCGAAGGGTCGAATCTGCTGCTCGAGCATGGCAGCCATTTCGCGCCCGAGGTGCAGCATCACGCGGCACAGCAAGACTTCCGTGAGCGGTAGATCCGGCATGCGCGTGCTCAGGGCTCGGAGGTTCTCCTCCAGCTTATCGAATTGAGCATCGCGATTATTCATTTGCATACTAACCATTCGTTGGAATATATTTTACCAAATGAATATCCAGCATGTAAATAGTTCTTGCAATGGAAAACACCGCATGTCATTTTTTAGGCCTGAATGAGCGTCATGCGCGCCGAAGGCTCGATGCGCACGGGTTGGGACGCCGCGTCGGGCCATCGACCAACCAATCTGACTGGTGTCTAAGCCGTGAAATATGTCACATCGAAATGTGCCGGCCTCGGCGCCTGGGCATTGAGCCTTGGCCTCGTGCTGAGCCTCGGCCTCGTGCTGAGCCTCGACGCCTGCGCGGTCGGCCCGAATTTCAAACCCCCCGCGGCGCCGCAGAGCGCAGGCTTCACACCTGCCGGTCAGATCGCTGCGCAGACGACGGCGGCGTCTTTGCCGGGCGGCGAAGCGCAGCGCTTCGTCGACGGCATGGACATTCCGGGCGAATGGTGGACCTTGTTCAAATCGCGCCCCTTGAACGATTTGATCGAGCGCGCGCTGCAAAACAGTCCGAATCTGCAAGCCGCGCAGGCGGCGCTGCGACAAGCAAATGAAACTGCGGCCGCGGAGCGCGGCAGTTATTACCCGAGTGTCTCGGGTTCACTCGAAAGCCAACGCCAAAAAGCCTCGGGCGCCGCGTTCGGCATTCCCGGATTCCCGGCGTCCTATTTCTACAACCTCGATACCGCCTCGGTGAACGTGTCGTACACGCTCGACGCGTTTGGCGGCATCCGTCGTCAAGTGGAAGCGCTGAATGCTCAAGCGGAATATCAGCGCTTTGCGCTCGAGGCAAGCTACCTCACGCTCACCGCCAACATCGTCACGGCGGCCGTCAACGAGGCTTCACTGCGCGCTCAGATCGCGGCCACCGAACAGATTTCAGGTGCGCAGCAAACTCAACTCGGCATCGTCCAGAGGCGCCTCACCGCCGGCGGTGCCTCGCGCGTCGATCTTCTACAGCAGCAGGCCGCGCTGCAAAGCACCTTGGTCAGCCTTCCGCCTTTGCGTAGCCAGCTTGCACAACAACGCAATCAACTAGCGGCCTTGGTCGGCTCTTTGCCCGCGGATTATAGCGGCGGCGAATTCACGCTCGACTCGCTCGACCTGCCGCAGGAGCTACCGGTGAGCGTGCCGTCGAAGTTCGTCGAACAGCGTCCGGACGTACGCGAATTCTCCGCCTTGCTGCATGCGGCCACGGCGCAGGTCGGAATCGCCACCGCCAACATGTTGCCGCAGATCACCCTCACGGGCAGTTATGGTCAAAGTGCATCCGCGTTCGCGCAACTGTTCGATCCGTCGTCGAACGTCTGGAGTCTGATCGGCTCCCTCACTCAGCCCATTTTCAAAGGCGGCCAGTTGCTGCACCAACGCCGCGCCGCCGTCGCAGCCGCGCAGGAGGCTGCCGCCAACTACAAGGCCACGGTCATCACCGCCTTCCAGAACGTGTCCGATACGCTGTACGCGCTGCAGGCCGACGCGGACGCGCTGGCTGCGCAAGCCTTGGCCGAGCACACGGCGGCCGACAGCCTGAAGTTGGTCCAAGTGCAGTACCAAAGCGGCGCCGCAAGTTACCTCCAGGTGCTGAGCGCGCAGCAGACCTATCAAAGCGCAGAGGTCGCGCTCGTCAAAGCGCGCGCGCAGCGCTTTTCGGACACCGCGGCGCTGTTCCAAGCGTTGGGCGGCGGTTGGTGGAACCGCGCCGACGTAGCCGCCAATACAACGAGCAACTAAAGCATGGTGAACACAATGGCATCCGGGACCGGGGACGATGGCAGCAAGACGGCCAAGCCAACGGCGCTGATCAAACCGCTCATCATCATGACCCTCATCGTGGCGGTGGTGCTCGGCGGCATATTCATCTGGCAGGGATTCATCGGCAGCATGATGAAAAAAGGCATGGGAGCCGCGGCCGCCGCGGCGCAGACGGTCTCTACCATCGCGGCGGCCGAGGACCAATGGCAACCGCAGCTGCAAGCGACCGGCACCTTGCGCGCAGTGCGCGGCGCCGACCTGTCTGCGCAGGCCTCGGGCGTGGTCGATGAAATTGCCTTCGACTCCGGCAATGATGTGCCGGCCGGAAAGACGCTGCTGCGCCTCAGGCCGAATGACGACTACGCCAAACTCGAGCAGCTGCAAGCGGCCGCAGAACTTGCGGAACAGACCTTGAAACGCGATAAGGAGCAGTTGCAGGCGCAGGCAATCAGTCAAGCGGTGGTCGACGGCGACATCTCGACCGCGAAGTCGGCGCATGCGCAGGTCAGCGCTCAACAAGCCCTGATCGAAGAGAAAATCGTCAAAGCGCCGTTCGCCGGCCGCTTGGGTATTCGCCAGGTCGATCAGGGGCAGTATCTGACCGCAGGCACCACCGTGGTTACGCTGCAGGCGCTCGACCCCATCCTCATCGACTTCTACGTGCCGCAGCAGGCGCTGTCTGCGGTGAAGATCGGCCAAACCGTCGGCGCGACGGTGGATACCTATCCCGGCGCGACATTCTCCGGCGTCCTCGAGTCGATCAATTCCAAAGTGGACCCGGCGAGCCGCAACGTGCAGGTGCGCGCGTCCTTTCACAATGCGGATCTGCGTTTGGTGCCGGGCATGTTCGCGACGTTGCGGATCGATTCCGGCGCGCCCGAGACCCATATCACCCTGCCGCAAACCGCGGTCACGCACAATCCCTACGGCGACGCGGTGTACGTCGTGCAGCCAAGCGGCTTGGACGCCAAAGGCAAGCCGCGCTCTGTGGTACAGCAACGCTTCGTCACCCTCGGTCCGACGCGCGGCGATCAAATCGCCGTCTTGAGCGGCGTGAAGAAAGGCGAAGTGATCGTCACCGGCGGTCAGATGAAGCTGCGCAACGGCGTATCGGTCACGGCGAACAACGCCGTGACCCCGGCCGATGACGCGCACCCCAACCCGCCGAATGAATAGTGGCCGACAGGACCGATCGTGAACTTCACCGATATTTTCATCCGCCGGCCGGTACTCGCGTCGGTCGTGAGTCTCGTCATCCTGGTGGTGGGCCTGCGCTCGTTCGCTTCATTGCAGGTGCTCGCTTATCCGAAG